>DATBYL010000309.1:0-4295 GCA_036513735.1 Candidatus Acidiferrales bacterium | reverse complement strand
AGAGCATGACACGATCCCCAGCCTGCAGCGGAATCTTAATTGTGGAATCGAGGCTGACGGCATCCGGAAAGCAGCCGAGAATTGCGCTGGCCGATTCGACAAATTGAGGCTCGCAACCGTTGCGTAAGATGATGGCGGGAGGATGGCCTGCGCCGGAGAATTCCATTTGACGGCCGTCACATCGCACGCGCGCTACCGCCAGCGTGAAATACATAACGGAATCGCCGAGGCTTTGCATGACGAATCGGTTCAGATGCTGCAACATCGGGGCGAGGTCTGTGCCGGCTTCAATTTGCGAAAGCGTTTCCGCGTAGATTCGGTTTGCGACAAGCGCCGATCCGATTCCGTGGCCTGAAACATCGCAGACCATCACGGTGAGATAGTCGTCGCCGGGACTGACCAGACCAAAATCGCCGCCAATTGAGCGCGCCGCCTGATAATAAGTTTCGACAACGGCGCCGCCCGACCATGCGAGACTTTTCGGCGCGAGACTCTGCTGAACCCGCGCGGCGAGAATTAGATCTTCGTCGATGGCCCGTTCGCGTTCTTCCAATAATAAATTGGTGCGCCGAAGTTCCGCTTCGGCGTTTTTCTGTTCGACGATGTCGGTGAAGGTTACGATCGCAAAATCGCGTCCGTCGTGGTCCTCGATCTGGCGCGCCGAGATAACCACTGGCAAACGTCCGCCGTCACGCCGCGGCAAATAAAACTCAAAACGATCGTGGCCGTGCATGTGGGCGAGCGCGATGCGATTGAGAAGGAAGGGAACGTCTTCGGGCGGAAAGAAAGTCTTAACGTATTGGCCGACGAGTTCCTCGGAACTTCGGCCGGTCATTTCCTGAAAAACAGCGTTGGCATAGACGATGCGCGGGCATTCGTCGCTGATGATGACGCCCTGATTCAGCGTTTCAAGAACGTCGCGGACCTGAGCGAGCCATTCGGGTTGAAGATCGTTCACCATAAATGTTCAGGCAAAGCGCCGCGCTATTTGTTGTTATGCGCGGAGAAAAATTCGGCCAGGCTAGTTTCCGAGCTGCTGACGCAGCGCTGGGCGTTCCGATCGAGCGCCGCCACGACTGCGGAAACTTCCTTTTCGTTAACCGGCTCGTCGTGAGAACAGTCGTGCGTCCAAACAATCGAACCGGTCTTTATCTCGCGGAGTTCCAGTTCCAAATTCACGCGAGCCAGCAGAGTGCTGCCGGAAACTTCTTTGAAATCATAAAGATTTCCTTCGAGAATAAAATCGCCATGAGAGTTGCTGGCGAGAAGGTGGACTCCGCTGTAGCGGTGCGATGCTTGCAGAGTGCGCCATATCATGTCCCGAATCATATCGGTGGGGGGCGCGGCCCAGCGCCTGGTCTCGTATGTGCCCATCTCCTCGCTGTCGGTTGCATAGACCAGGCGATCTTCGCGGTAAAAATGCGAAGCCTTCAGCGGGCCGACTAGAATGGTGACGGGATACGCGTCGGCGGCAGGGGCGGAATTCGTATCGTGAGGAACTTGAAGTTCGTAGTACTTGCTTTGCGGCACCGCGCCGCAACCACAGAGTGTAAGCGCCGCCAGCGCGAGTACGGTTACGGCAGCTTTGGTTCCCATTGCCACGCCTCCCTTGATGCAGTTTGATGCGCTAGCCTGCTGAATGTTATGGCTCATTTTTTACCACCCGGCTTGTGCTCCGGCGGATTGCTCCCACGAATCAAGAGATTTGGATGAGTTTTCAGATTGTCCGTGAATTCCTTTAGATTTTCTGTGACTTCGCGGAGATTCTCGAGCACCTGATCAATATTTTCAGAATTTACATCGAGCGTTTGATCCAGCCGGCCCGTAAGCGTGGTGACGGTGGCGAGCACATGGCGGAGATCCAAAATAGCTTGATGGATATCCGGGCGGTTTTCGGCTATCAGCGCGTCAACGTGATCAATCGCATCGTTTGCTTTGGCAGCGGTTTTGCGAAGATCGTCCAGCACTGGTTGCAACTTCGCGCTGACGTCATTCAAATGTCCGAGCGTGGATTTAATCTGTGGGCGATTTTCTTCAATCATTCCGCGCCCGTTGGAAATCAGCCCGGCAATGTTTGCGCGATTCTGCGCGCTTAATACGTCATTGACGCGGTTCAGAGTTTCCTTCAATTCGACGCCGCGCTCGTTCAGTGTTTTCAAAAGTTGCTGCGCGTCAGGCGCTATGTCCTGAATTTTTTCCATCAGCGAGCTGATGTCGATGTAAGGCTCGGAAGGGAGCTGCGCGCCCGGCTGAGCGAGCGCGGCGTGTTGAGAACCGGGCAAAATCTCAACGTGATTATCGCCAAGCGGAGACATGCTCATAATTTTCACGAGGCTATCGGTTTTTACGGGCAGACCGGGGTCAACGCTGAGCGTGACTTCCATTCGCGACGGATCCTGCGGATCGATGCCGACTTTATCGACGCGCCCGATTTTCGGTCCGCCGGAATATCGCACTTCGGTGCCGGATTCAATGCCGCCAACGAAGGGAAAATAAGTGTGGAAGGATTTCGCGTTGCCTCTGGACATGCCGCCCAGCGCGAAAACCGTGTACACCAAAAGCGCCGCTGCAATGAGCACGAAGAAACCTACCATCGCCTGTTCGCGTTTTGATTGCGTCATACTCCTCGCCTCCGTCCGGGCAACTTACCGGTACTGCTCGTGCCTCCGGTCAACATCTGCAAATAATCCAATTCTTGCGCAACTTCTGGTTCCGCTACGCGATCCAGAAATTGCCGCACGCGCGGCTGATCGCTGGTACGCATAAAGTCCGGCGTGCCATGCGCGACGATATTGCCTTTGTCGACGAGTAGCATTTGATCGGCAATCAGGAATGCGCTGGCTAGCTCGTGCGTGACGACGATGATCGTCATGTTGAACGCTTTCTTCACCTGCAAAATTAGATGATCGATTCCGGCGGCGATGATCGGATCCAATCCCGCGGAAGGCTCGTCGAAAAATAAAATTTCCGGATCCATGGCCATGGCGCGCGCCACCGCCGCGCGTTTCAACATGCCACCGCTCAACTCCGAAGGCATGTAGTCTTCAAATCCCAGCAAGCCGACTTGATTGAGTTTCAAGCGAACAACAATGTCGATAGTTGAATCTTCAAGATTGGTGTGCTCGTGCAAGGGAAGCGCAACATTTTCGCCGACGGTCATCGAGCCAAAAAGCGCGCCGCCCTGAAAGGACATGCCAAGCTTCTTGCGAATTTCGTTCAGTCCTTTATGCGAGATGGCGGCAATGTCCTCTCCCTTCATCCAAATTTGTCCGGCGCTGGGCCTTTCCAAGCCGACGAGAGTACGCAGCAGAGTGCTTTTGCCGGAGCCGGAGCCGCCGAGAATTACAAGAGTTTCACCGTGTGTCACGTCAAAGCTGATGCCGTGTAAAATCTCGCGGTCGCCATATTTCACGCGCAGATCGCGCACGGAAATCATTGGCCCTTCCGGCTGCGCGGATTCTTTTTCGTTTTCCGCCATATTTCTGCTTCCTTTCCAGCCACTTCGCGTCCGGCGCTACTGATTGCTTGCGAAGAAGATTGCAGTAAAAATAAGGTCCACGAGAATCACCAAGAATATTGACATGACCACAGCGCGCGTCGTGGATCTGCCAATTTCCTCGGCCCCTCCGCCGGTGGCGAGTCCTTCGTAACAGCCGACGGCAGTGATTGTGACGCCGAACATTACGCTCTTGAGCAGTCCAGTCGTGATGTCGTGCAGCGAAAGTGCGTCCAGAGAACTTCGGATATAGCGGCCCCAGGTGAAGCCGGCGCCGGTGACGCCGAATAGTCCGCCGCCGAGAATTCCCATCGTGTTGGCCCATAGCGTCAAACACGGCATCATGATCATCATGGCGACGAATTTTGGCACAACGAGAAATTCCACCGGTTCGATGGCCATTACTTCGAGGGCGTCAATTTCTTCGGTGACGCGCATGGTGCCAATTTCCGCGGCAAATGCAGAGCCGGACCTGCCAATCACAAGAATCGCGGTGATTAGCGGGCCGAGTTCGCGGCTGATGGCGACGGCGACACCGGTGGCGACCTGATTCATCGCTCCCAATTTGCGCAACTCGTTGGCGAATTGCAGCGCGAAAATTAAGCCAATGAAAAAAGTAATCAGCGAAAGGATGGGAAGCGCGCGAACGCCAACCTCGGCTGCCTGCGACACCACTCGCCGCCATCGGACAGGTTTTTTCTGGAAAGGCCCGATGAAGACAAAGAACGCGGCACGGGCGATCAACGCCGCCAGCGCGCCCAGGTACGCGAGGCTATCGATGACTACCTTTCCGATTTGT
>DATBYL010000308.1:0-33175 GCA_036513735.1 Candidatus Acidiferrales bacterium | reverse complement strand
ACGCAGATAAATTATCGTGGGAGCTCGTTAAGCGAGGGACGCGCCCGATGCGTTCACGGTGGAGATCGCTTGCCGTGGGTGAAAATTCAGTCGAACGCCGCCGATAAAGATAATTTCGCGCCGCTCACGTCGCTCGATTGGCAAGTCCATGCGTATGGCGATGCTGCACCAGACGTCAAAAAAGTCTGCGACGCACGGAAAATTCCTCTGCATGTTTTCCCGTGGTATCCGGAAATGGCTCGTGCAGGCTTGCAGTGTCACGCGATATATTTGATTCGTCCGGACGGCTACATCGGCATGATCGATCTGCACGGCTCCGCCAAATCAATCGCCGCCTACCTCGAGAAGCACAACCTCCGCTCATCGAGTTAGCCATTCTGCTGCTGGGTAAACGCAAGCGGGCTTAGTAGCACCGACACTCCTGTCGGTACAAATCTTTTTCCCGAGGTCCTAGTGCGCTTTCCCCGCGCAACCCGGGTGCCCGCAACGGCAATCAATATCCGGCATATCTTCCACCGCCGCACATGCGGCGCTGCAATATTTGCTGTCAGCATCGGCCTTGCAGCTACAATTTGGATGAGCGCATTTCTTTGTGTCGTTCATTTGAATTGCCTCCTATTTCTAAAAAACTCTAATTGATCGGAAATCTCGCGCGGGTAATTCGATGCGTGCGTTTGATGCTGCAAGCACTGCTGCGGTCGCGCTCAGAGATTGCAATCAACGCCCGCACCGCGAAACTCTTCACGCTTGCCGACATCATACAACCAGATGTTCCGCGAGGCGCGATTTAACTTGGCCAAAACACAATCCTTTCGCCCCACGAAGAAATTACAAAATCCACCCAGCTCTTTTTTCAGGAGAATTCTCGGGCGGCTCGGCCCCGGTTTGATCACCGGAGCCGCCGACGATGATCCTAGCGGAATCGGCACCTATTCTCAGGTCGGCGCGCAGTTCGGCTACGGAATGTTGTGGACCGTAGTTTTTTCGTATCCACTGATGTCCGTCATTCAGGAAATCAGCGCGCGAATCGGACGCGTCACAGGTGCGGGCATCGCCTCAAATATTCGCCGACATTATTCCAAGTCCGTGCTGTATGTGATTGTGGCGTTGCTGCTGATCGCGAACATCTGCAACCTCGGCGCGGATATTGATGCGATGGGCGCCGTCGCAAATTTATTGCTGCCCGGTCCAACTGGATTGTACGTTTTAATTTTTGGCGCGATTTCCTTGCTACTGCAGATTCTTGTGCCGTATTCGCGTTACGTACATTATTTGAAGTGGCTCACTCTCGTGCTTTTTGCATACGTCATCACTTCAGTTGTGATGAGGGAGCCGAAACTCGCCGCGCTTCACGCCACATTTCTTCCGTCAATTTCTTTTCATCGGGAATATTTCACCGCGCTGATCGCGGTTCTCGGCACCACCATCAGTCCTTATTTATTTTTCTGGCAAGCTTCGGAGGAAGTTGAAGAAGTCTGCACGCACACCGTGCAGAAGCCGCTTCTCGTGGCTCCGGAACAAGGGCCCGTGCAGCTTCAGCGAATCCGATTCGACACTTATTTTGGAATGGCGGTTTCAAACTTAGTGGCGTTCTTCGTGATTCTCACTGCTGCCGCCACGCTTCACGCTCACGGCATTTTGGATATTCAAACTGCAAGCCAGGCTGCAAAAGCGCTCGAGCCGTTAGCCGGAAGGTTCGCATTTATAGTTTTTGCGCTCGGAATTATTGGAACAGGACTTCTCGCCGTGCCCGTTCTCGCAGGCTCCGCCGCTTACGGAGTAAGCGAAGCCTTCGGTTGGACGGCGAGCCTGCAGAAAAAACCAAGACAAGCTGGGCGTTTTTACTTCACGATTGGCGTTGCGACATGCATTGGAATTGCGCTCACGTTCGCGCACATCAATCCCATGAAGGCGTTGTTCTGGTCGGCCGTAATCAACGGCATCGTCGCCGTTCCGGTGATGGTCATTATGATGATTCTCACCCACAATCCGAAAATCATGGGCAAATTTATTTTGCCGCCGTATCTTCGCTGGGTTGGATGGCTGGCGACCGTGGTGATGCTGTTCGCATCACTCGGATTATTTTTCACCAGCCATTGACCGAAATGATTCCGCGCAAAAACTGAACTTAGTGCGTTACCGCCCGCCGCGCTGCCATCGAAATCATCAACCGCGAGAATCCCGCAAAAAACATGCTGATTCCCACCAGTGTGCCGATTGCCCATTCGGTGCTCGACGGCCATGTTTTCCAGATCAAGGCGCCGAGAATTATGCTGATCAGTCCATCGAACAGCAGCCAGCCCGAGCCGGGCATGGGACGCACGGAAAACGACAAGATAAATTCCATGATTCCGCGGATCACCAGATAGATCGCCAGGATCAGAGTGAACGTTACCAACCCGGCGACGGGACGAACCAAAATATACGCGCCGACGGCGATATCAAGAATTCCCAGAAATATGTGCCACGCAATTCCACCCGCGCTGCGCGCGTGCCAGCCAAACAAGAAGTGAGTTGCGCCAACGAAAAGCAGCAGCCACGCGATCAATAAGCTCACCGCGATTCCGCCAAGCTGAGGCAATGCGACGGCAAGCAGACCGCAGATAATCATCACCACGCTGAGAGCAATTGACCATCCCAAAGAAGTTTTCACGATTGTTCCTGCAGAAGTCTCGCTCACGTTTATTTCCTCCTTAGTTGGATTTATGACTCAGGAATTGGCATAAAGAATTTTCCACGCAGCGATTGCCAGTTATCAGTCGCCACAGTTGCCCTGCTTATCATAAAAACTAAAAACGCACACGGAAAATTTATTTGGTTTTGGGACAGAACAGATGGCGTGCTTTAGTCGGCGGCCGGCGATGCGGTTTTTAGTTCGTCGATCTTCACGACAAGCGCTGCCCACGTTTTCTTATTTTTCTTCGTAGCAAATGGCGCGTTCAAGTCGGCGTAGTACGCGAGGATTACGGCGCGTAAATCCGGTGTTACTCCCGCGAAATGATTTTCACTTAATTCGTCGACGAGTTTTGCGTACGCGTGATCGGCTAGCGGATAATCTCCCGGTCCAGTCACAGTTCCAGTGTCGAAATTATCGTCTTTAAGAGGAGCGTGCCCGTTTGCGGATTCGTCGGTGACCATCTGTTTGTAATTTACCAGCGTGGAATTGAAACTCGCCATGAATAATGTTTCCGTTGGTGGAGTTGGAGCGTGAAACGCCAGAGCTTTGAATGGTCCGACTTTCGGAATTATCCGCACGAGAAGCGCCAAAAGCTGTGTGCCGAATCCGGGCTTCTTATATTTATTGCTCCAATCTTTTTCGTAGCTGGAGCGGGAAATGTTGTAAATGAATTTATCGCGGGTCAGCCCCGGCGTGTTTTTCTGAATATCATCTTTCTTGACCTGCCACGCGACCACCGTCATTTTGGGAATCAGGCTGCTAACCGCATAGCGAAATGTTCCGATGGTGCTGTCGTAATTCGGGAACAGTGTTTTCAATTCCAGGCCGTAAGTTTCCTGGAATGCTTTCGCGAGTAAATCATTTGCAACTTGAAATCCAATGTCATCGTGATATGCCTCTGAAGCGTAATGTCCTCGCGCTACTTGAATTACGTCGAAACCGAATTCCGTTTTCAAATGTGCTGCGGGATTTTGATCGTAGGTAACAACGTCGCCAAACCTTTTCTTTAACCTCGGATAGAGAATCGGCACCGCGCGATTTACGGCTAGGTTGTGGCCGTTATTGTCCGAGCAATAATGGGACATCGCGCCCATCGCAAAAGCGTATTCATTTAAATTACTGGAATCGCGCAAAAGATTTTCCACGAATGTTCCGCTGCGAACGTAATGCACCAGATCGCTGAAGAATTTACTTCCGCCGGGGTAATAACCCATGTCCTGAATAATCGCTCCACCGTACGCGAAGGCGTGCGCATTTTTCAGGTCGTCGGGAGTGGAAGCAGGGAATCGCTTGAGAAGCGCGGGCTGAATTACGTCGGTCCACGCGGAATCAATAATTGCTTCGTGAGTGAGGACTGAATACGCATGCGAAATTTGTGGCGTAAAACACAGAAGAATCGCGATTAGCGCAACTGCTCGCAGTTTCTTTATGCCGAAGCCGTTGTTGAACGTCACATTTGTCAGATGAAATCCAGCTGCGATTGGATTCGCTGGATTAAATTCGATCCGCGAGACTTTCGCGCAGTTGTTGGCGAGCGCGCAAAAACCTCGATTTTACGGCGGATTCAGATAAGTTCAAAAGTCTTGCCGTTTCTTTTGTTTTTCGTTCCTGCATTCCAAGCATCCAGACGACGGCGCGTGAAGTGCCTTGCAATTCGTCGATGGCTTGCCGTAGCAGGCGCTGTTTTTCCCATTTCACGTACAACAATTCGGGATGAACGTCTTCGCCCGCGTGCAACATATCGACAGGACTTGTTTCCTGATCGGCGTGAGTTTCGTGAAGCAAATGAGTATCTTCCGACCGGCGCTTGCGAACTTTCATCAGCGCTTCATTGATGGCAATGCGCGTGAGCCACGTGGAAAAAAGAGATTCGCCGTTGAATTGATCCAGGCGCATAAACGCTTTCAATAAACTTTGCTGAGATGCATCTTCCGCGTCTTCGCGATTGCCGGTGATTCGCAGCGCGACGTGATATGCGAGCCGCATATAGGGTTGGACCAAATGCGAAAATGCCATTTGATCACCACTTTGCGCCCGGCGCACTAGAGCTGCTTCTTTCGCGGTGTCATTCACTTCGCGATCAGATGGGCTTTCCAGATTTCGCTCGACGGAACGGAGTCGGCGTTCGCTATTCACTGATTCACCTCGTTGATTTAATAAGTGAGCTTCGCTTCTCATAATTTCTTCGGGCTGCTTTCGTGGGCGCGCTGGGTGGAGTGCCCACTTTCGTTCCGAACTACTACTGTGGTGCGAAGAGGGAAATAGCTACCGCGTAAGAGACACAGTTTGGCGTGAAAGGAGAGGGCAAGTCTGTGCAGTATTGAACAATATTTCGTGAATTGATTTTAACGATTGGCTAAAAAGACGTATTTTTCGGCCAAATATGATGATTTGTGCCGATTTGGAGCCTGCGAGGCCCGGGGCGGGCCTCGGGTAAATTGTCTGGGGGCACTTATTTCGGAGAGTCGGGAAGAGTGTAATCGAACTCGTAGGAATGTTTACCGTCGGTGATGATGATGTTTAGTTTGCCGGTGAGGCCGACGAGTTGGCCTGTGCCGGAATCGGGAATCACGATGACGTTCAGTTCTGGGACGCCGCGATTCATGGTGGCGTTGTGCTGGAGGGAAAAGCTGCCTGCGTGGCCTTGCAGCGTGCCGGTGACACGTTCGATTGCGACATAGCCTGCAGAGCCTTTTACTTCGGTGATAGTGCTGAGCATTTGTCCTTTGCTGGTGGCTTCCAGATCACCATGGAAAACCTTATCAATGGACATTCGGCCGACTGAGGGATCGCCGACTTTGTCGTCGGTCTGAACGCTTAGCTTGACGTCAAAAGTTCCTGTGGCGTGTTTGGACACATTGGCCGCTTTCTGAGATGTGGTTGATGGATTTGTTTTTGTTTGGGCGATTGACACGGTGAACGTGAGTGCGGCAAAAATTATTATGGTTACGATTTTGGCGCGAGTCGTTTTGAGATTCATAGTTGGCTTCGATTGATTGGAGTGTACACGAAATCTTGCATGGCGGATGTGATGAAGGGTGGTGGGGAAAAGTAACAAGCATGCACTGTAATGCATGTTGGAGCCGGATTTTTGCCCAAAGTGCATTGTAGTGCACTTTTGGGGGCAGAAAAATACAGGAAAAGCTTTCAACGCAGAGTTCGCGGAGACGCAGAGAAAGGATCGGAGAGTACGGAGCGAGAAAACAGGTAGGAAGGACTCACGTTCGGAGAACGTGAGCTATGCCGCCGGCCCATTCCGCGTGAGGAGCGGGATGGCTCCTACGATTTTTCCGCTAAGTCCTTTATTAGCACACACATCGCAAAACAGGGTGGGGTGGGGGTACGACTTTTTTCAAAAATGGGTTATCGGAAGTGCGGGCGCGTGGTGGCTAAGGGTAAGGAAACAAAGGGCATGGGGAGATGGACGCTATTCTGCCCCGGGGGTTTCGGGACAAAAGAGTCAAGGTGCAGTTGCTCCGGAAAACGTCCCGTCTTTCCCCAGTGAGGGGCGAGGAGGACGTATAACTGGCCGGTTGTCGCGACGGTAGCGCGTTGGAACGATTTAGGGAACTGCGGCGACCGTCTCTGGAGGATTGAACGGGTGGGGATGTTTGTGCATCATAGGTTTGAATCGTGGGAGATGATCTTGTTCAAGTCTCAATCCTCTGAGCTCGAAGATTTCAATCGGAATAATTTGAGGCGAAGAATTATTTTGGCGGCGGGAGCGATCTTGCTGATGGCGGTTTGCGTTTTTGCTACGGAGCCGTGGAAGAATGCGGATTATGAGAAGTGGTCGGCGAAGGATGTGGACAGGATTTTGAATAATTCGCCGTGGGCGAAGCAGATCACGATTCCTTATTCGCCTTATTTGAATGGGGATTCGCCGGAGACGGCTCAACAGATGAAGATTGGGAAGGCGGGCGATCCGGGCGGAGCGGATGCGCAGCTTTATCGTGCGAGTGGGACTTTTACTTTGCGATGGAATTCGGCGCTGACTTTGCGTCGGGCGCTTTATCGCGAGGCGGTGTTGAAAGGGTTGGGAACGGATTTCGCTTCGCAGCGGTATTTGATCAACGACGAGGAGAATATTGATCTGGTGATGATTCCGACCGGGCAAACCGTTTTGCCGCCGACGGAGGAGACTAGTTTGCGCCGGGAAACTTATTTGGAGTTGAAGCCTTCGGGGCGGAAAATTTACGCGAGGATTGCCGAGACACGAATGTGGGTGGACGCGCGGGACAGTCGCGGGTACTTTTTTGCGTTTCCGCAGAGGATGAAGGATGGGACTCCTTCGATTCCGAAGGATGCGACGGAGATTTCATTTTTTACGCAGGTGGGAGTGAGGAAATTTGAGGCGAAGTTTAAGGCGGCGGATATGATGATGGGCGAGGAGGCGGATTATTTTTAGAGAAGACAAAGATAAGAGCATTTAACGCAGAGGCGCAGAGAACGCAGAGGAGGAGCAGAGAAAATCACAAGCCAGAACCCCAGACGAAACGATGGCGTCTGGGGCACCCCATCTACCTACCTTGGAAAGCAATTCTAATTCGCGCTGTGATGCAGGACTACGCTCGAGCGCTCGTCGGCGGCTACCTGGCGATTGAATTTTTTTAGCTCGTCGAGTTTATCGAGCGGGACGAGGACTTGTTTGATTTGGTAGGTGCGGGTGTAACGGATTTTATTTCCGTCCACCTGGACCTGACTGGTGTAGCTGGCGAATTCGGACTCGGCTTTGGTGGGCGGCGGCACGTCTTCGACGGAGTAGCCGGGCGGCAAAGTGATTTCAAAATCGTCGGTTTGTACGGAGGCGGAATCGAATTCGACGGGAAACTTTCGCGGATCGCCTTCGGCTACGTCGTCGGATTTCTGACCGAGGACGCGCGGACGAACGACGAGCAGATCGCCGGCGGATTTGGCGTAGCGGTCGGCGGTGAAACCATATTTGACGTCGAGCGGTTCGCCGACTTTGTCGAGGTCAATGGTGGAAGCGTTGGTGAGATGGAAGCCGCGCAGGAAGTTGGAGAGAAAAGTTTCGAGAATTTTGGCGCGATCGGCTCCGGCGGTGCCAAGGAGGATTTCGCGCTCGTCGGATGCTTGAGCGCCGTAACGCATTTCTTCGACGGAGCCGGTGACAGAACCGTCAGGAAAGAGCTGGAGTTTTGCGGAACGCACGAGGCGGTTCAAGTCCGGCGCGCTGAGCGGAAGATTTACGAGGACCCCGCCTTGCGGCGCGGCGACGAGAACGTAATTATCCTGCTCGTAAGTGGGAATGAATCCGAACGGCGTGTAGCTGGAAGTGGGATCGAAAAATAAAAGTTTGCCGAGCTTGGGAACGTCGATGACGGAGTGGAGATCTTTCACGTCCTGCCCATCGGGAACGCGGATGGCGAGAATGGCGTGATTGAAAGTGATGGCCGATGCAAATTCGGGCGCGACGATTCCGCGAAAAACCTGAGCGAGCGTGAGGTAGGATTCGACTCCGGCTTCATGAAGCATGGCGCTGAGGAGAGTGGCTTTGTCCTTACAATCGCCATACTGGTGGCGATAAATATCGCCCGCGGGGTGGGGCTGAAATCCGCCGATTCCGATTTCGATATCGACGTAGCGGATCTGGCTTTGCGCGTAGTGGGCGAGGACGCCGACTTTTTCTTCCCAAGTTTTCGTGTTGGCGGTAAGCTCTTTTACTTTTTGCTGAATTTCGGGGCTGGATTGGAGCGAAGTGGCGGCGAGATTGTTGTACCAGACGCCGATTTGTTCCCAATTTGTGGGACCGAAGGCCCTGGTTTGCGCGCCGGTGGGGAAATAGGTGACGCCCATTCGCGCTACGACGGAATGAAAAGTGGGCATGGATGGTTCTTTTTTAATTCCCGGAATGTGATCGACGGCCCAGACGATTTGCGTAGCGTTTTGCGAAGTTGGTTTTTGTTCGGGATAGTGAATCCATTTCGTGCTGAATTCCCAACCTGCCGGCAAGTTCAGAGTGAATCGCGAACGGAGAACGGGAATGTTGTCTTGAATCATCCATTCGTCCTGAAGGAAAAACGGACGTTTCTTCTGGCGATATTCATAGCCGACAACATTTCCGGGAGTTGCGGCGGGAATGTCCAAAACTTTGCTGCGGTCATCGGAATAGAAAGATTCAAAATCGCCGACTTCGACGGCGTCTTTTTCTTTTAGCTCGTAGGGCTTGCCATCCTTCGGAAGGCACCACGCTTTCATCCAGGTGATTTTAGTTTCGTTATCGAAGGGAACCGCGACGCGGCCGTAGGCGCGGCCGTCGGGGCGGAGAATTAAATACGCGCGGCGATAGAGAGTTTCGATATCGCCATTTGGCTGAACGGTGGTTTCCTGCTCGTCATAGAGAACGATGGCGTTGGTTTCCGCGGGCACGCCGGGATAAGTGTCATGCGCGACGGCGGTGAGCCAAGAGGGGACGTCGGCGCGCGCGGGAGCGGAGGCTAGCGATGCGATGAATGCGAGAAGAAATGCGGCGCTGACTGCGCGCGGGAGAAAACGCACGAGAGAGAAATTGAGATTTGAGTTGATGCGCATCGATATTCACCTTTGACCGAGTGAAAATTAATTTCTAATTGCTGGAACCCGCTGATTGCAAGACTATCTGCTGCTCGTCACCTGACTTGGCCATGACGTAAAAACTGCGGATATCGCGGTAGTTATCCACGGGATAGAGAACGCCATTCACATTCATTTTTCGTACGACGTGCAGAGCGCCGTCTTTCTGATTGGCGGCGATTTCATAGTGAAATTCACTGCCCAGATTGTAGACGCTTGGTTTGGGAAGGGTCGCCGTTTGCAGATTGGCGGGCAATTTAATGATCAAGTCGTCGGCATTGGTGTAAGGGTAGGCAAAATAAATGTCCTGCGTGCGCTTGGTGGCGTCAAATCGCTGTCGCGTGCCAACGGTGAAAGCGGTGACGGGAAGCAGCACGCGGCGGCCGGCGATGGTGGCGATATTGGGCATGGTGACTTTGCCGACGGCCTCGAGAGGAACATCATTTTTCTCCCAGCCGGTTAGGGTAGTGAGTTCAAAAGTTGTGCTGCCGGGGAACATATTTTTAATTTCGTCGGAGATGATTTTCCTGCGGCCAGTTTCGTCTTCGTTGCGGCCGTCGAAGCGGCGAACGAAGGCGGTTTGACCGGTGAAACGCACGGTGAATGTGCCGGAGATGGAGCCATCGGGATCAAGAGTGAATTGCGCGTTGCGAGAAATGATGGACTGGTCCGATGGAGGCAGCGGAGTTTCGGCGAAAACGGCGCCCTGCTTGGTGGGACGCATGGTGGTGGTGAAAGTTTCGTACCACGGCAACATGCCGAAAGGACAAAACGGATTTCCGGGATCCAAATAATATTCTTTGTCACCGGCACGAACCCAGACGAGAGCTTCGTTTAATTCGGAGCGATCCTGCATTTCGGGATGAAAGAAGGAACGAGTGCGCGCGCGAACCCAGGTGACGCTGGCGTCGTATCCAGCGGCCTGAGCGAGGGCGACGAAGAATTGATTGATGTTGAGCTTGGTTGCCGAGCCGCGCTTGAGGACGTCGTCAACGTTCGTGTCCTTCTTGGCTTTTTCGCGCTCGGCTTCCTGAATCGTTTTTTCGGGATCGTAGTCAAAATTATGGACGGCCTGTGCGCGGACGTAAAACTTGCGTAGCTTGGATTCCGGAGAATCGGCGGAAGCGGTGAGCTGGTTCGCGAGATCGCGGATGGAGCCGCGCTTGCCGATAAATTTTTCATTTTCGTCGGCCCATTGCTTTGCGACGTTATCCCAATATTGCTTGGTATCGCCGGTATGGTTTTCGTGCGTGTAATAAAACTCGATGCGGCCACGAACTTCGTTCAGAGGCAACATGAAATCTTCTTCAGGCAAGCCGGGAACATCGGCCACGTCCATTGCCCATGAGCCATCGCTTTCTTTATGAGGGGGCTTGATATCGGGCAGATGGGACGAGCGCCAGAGGAGGGTGGCCGTGGTGCCGCCGGTGAAGGGGCGATACACAAAGTGAGCGCGGCGAGTATAGATGGCGTCCTGCACGGGCCAGTCGGCAGGAGCTAGATATTGGGCGGGCAACGAAACTTTATAGGTGTATTCGATGATGCTTCCGGGAGTTACGTCGGGAAGGGAAAATGTTTTTACTTGAATTTTCACGTCACCGGATTTGGCGACTAATTTATCCAGAACTTTTCCATCGAATTCGATGACTTTGCCATCGGGATGAATTGTTTTGCCGTGGATGTCACGGACTTCGCCGAAAAATTTGGCGGAGGGAATTTCGATATCCGCGTATTTTTTTCCGGCGTCGGAGAAAATTTTGATGCGATAGAAATGTTCGGAGTAAAAATCGTGGAAGTCCTTATTGTTGATGATTTCTTCGCGATAGAGAATCATGGCGGCAGCGCCCGGCTCGCCGGGATTGTCTTTGAGGGAGAGATCTTCGGGAGCGAGTGGGGGCCAGTCGGCTGAAGCACGAGCGGGGGCTGGGCCGAAGACTGCGGCGGCGAATAACAGAAGAGCGATTGCTGTAGCACGATGACGAGAAAACATTTGTGGGTGCTCCATTCGGTCAGTCGTCATTTGCTTGCCGGTGGAGCGGTTTGCAGGACGAGTTGAGTTTCGTCGCCCTCTTTTGCGCTGCCGAAAAATTTGCGAACCGCGCCGTAGGAATCGGCGGGATAGAGAATGCCGCCGACGATAAGTTTTCGCTGCACGTGAAGAGCGTCACCTTCCTGCTTCGCGGAAATTTCGTAGCGAAGCAAGCCACCGGGATTGACTACAGCCGGCGCAGGAAGAGATTCGGCGTGCCAGCCTTGCGGCACCTGAAGAGTGATGTCGTCTTGTTCCGCGTACGGAAAGTGAAAATAAATATCCTGCTTGCGGCTGGCGGTTTGGAATATTTGCGGGCGGCCAGCTTCATATAGGCCGAGCGGTAGCAGAACGCGGCGGCCGACGGATTCGGCGACGCTGGGCAAAGTAATTTTGCCTTCGACCTGGAGCGGCGAATCGGGCTTGTCCCATCCGGTGACGGTGGTGAGATCGAATTTTGCGTTGGCAGGAAACCAGGATTTCACTTCGTCGGTGATAATTTTATTTTTGCCGGTCTCGTCTTCGTTGAGGGCATCTCTGCGGCGACTGAGCGCGTTTTGGCCGGTGTAGGTGACGTAGAGAGTGCCGGACATGGAGCCATCGGATTCGTCGAGCTTGAGTTGAGCGCGGCGAGCGACGGCGGAATCGGCACCGTCGGCAACCGGAACTTTCATGAAGACCGCGCCCTGTTTTGTGGGACGAAGTCCGGTGATGCTGGTTTCGTACCACGGCAACGTGCCGAACGGGCAAAGAGCGGCGCCGGGATCGAGGAAATAATCTTTGTCACCGGCGTGAGCCCAGACGATGAAATCGTCAAGCATTCGGCGGTCCTGAGCGTTTGGCTCGAATCGGCGCTCGTTTCTAGGAGCGATCCAGACGATGCCGGAATCGAAGCCGGCGGCCTGAGCGAGCGCGAGGAAAAAATAATCGATGTCGGCGGAATCGCCGGCGCCGTGCTTCATGACGTCGTCAACATTATTGTTGTCTTTGGTTTTATCGCGCTTCGCTTCCTGAGAAGTTTTTTCGGGGTCGAAATCCAGATTGTGAATTTGCTGAGCGCGGGCATAAAGTTTGCGGAGTTTTTGCTCCGGCGAATCGTCATTGGTGACGAGCTTGTTGGCTAGATCGCGAATGGAGCCGCGCTTGCCGACGAATTCGTCCTGATGCTGGAATCGGGCTTTCGCCACGTTATCCCAATATAGTTTCGCGTCCTTCGGATGCTCCTCGTCGCTGTAAATGAACTCGATGTGGCCGCGGATTTCGTCTTCGGGAAGCATGTAGTCTTCATCGGGAACGCCGGGAATGTCGTGAACCTCGAGCGAGTACGAGCCGTCTTTTTGCTTTTGCGGAGCGAGACCGGAATCCAGATGGGCGATTCGCCAGAGAAGGCTGGGGGCGTTATCGCCGCGATAAGGCTCGAAAACAAAGTGAGCGCGCTTGGTATAAATATGTTCCTCGATGCGCCACAGAATGTTGTAGAGAAGATCGGAGTCGCGCTGAATTCTGTAGCGATATTCGACGATGCTGCCGGGAGTAACGTCGGGCATGGTGAAAGTTTTCGCGAGAATTTTCGCGTCGCCGGACTTTACGACCAGCTTGTCGATGGGCTGGCCCGTGAAATCAATTACTTTGCCGTCGGGATGAATTGTGCGCGCGCGGATATCTTTGACGTCGGAGAGACCCTTGATGAATGGAATTTCGACGTCGGCGTGCTTCTTGCCTTCTTCGGTGAAAATCTTGATGCGGTAGTAATACGTTTCGGATGAATCCTTGCTGTTCACAATTTCTTCGCGGAAAAGAATCATGGCGAGCGAGCCGGGGCTGGCGGGATTATCTTTCATGGCAAGCTCGTCGGGAGCGATGGGAGGCCAATCCGGAGCGGAGGCTCGTGCGGGAGTGACGCCGAGCGGAGATGCCGCGGCCAAAAGAAGAATTAAAAGGGCAAACCTGTTCCAGATTCGCGTCGTCATTCGCGCAGTCGTTCGCATGATCAGCTCCGATCTAAGAAAGCGGCTTCTATGTAATCCCAATTAACCACCGTCGCGTTCGGACACTGGCGCGTCACGCGTGTTTCCGTGCGACGAACGATTTAGCCCGCGTCAGCGGCGAGATACCTGTAGGGGCTAGATAAAGTGACCGGGACGTTAACGCCCCTTGGCAATTAAGTCAAGTACTGCGACGGGGGTAATTTGGTTCCAGTACGCCCGTTACGAAGGACGGCGGAGGTGAATGATAACGGCGGCGCGTGAGGCTTTATGTTGCAATCCGATGCGCGCATGGATAGTCTCAGGGACTTGGTGGGCCAAAACGGCCCGGTCTCGGCGAATTAAATTCAACGGCAAGCTGAACGCTAATAGTTTTCCGAAAATACAGATAATTTCCGGAACTTGGGAGGCGATGCGTGGCTACGAAGCCCTGGAGTTCGACCGCACCACCCGCGGACTTTCGTCCGTACGTGGATGCGGGAACTGTAATGGCGGAGTTCAGTTTGCGCGCGGTATTGCTGGGCGCGCTGTTCGGAATTTTATTTGGCGCGGTGTCGGTTTACGTGGGATTGCGCGCGGGGCTTACGGTTTCGGCTTCGATTCCGATTGCGGTGCTGAGCATTAGTATTTTGCGGGCATTCGGGCGCGCGACAATTTTAGAAAATAATATTGTGCAGACGGTGGGGTCGGCGGGTGAGTCCGTGGCGGCGGGAGTTATTTTTACTTTGCCTGCGCTGATTTTCCTGGGATTTCCGCTGGAGTATTCGCGAATTTTTATGCTGGCGCTGCTGGGCGGATGGCTAGGCGTACTTTTCATGATTCCGTTGCGCAGGCAGTTGATTGTGAAGGAACACGGCGCGCTTTCGTTTCCTGAGGGCACGGCGTGCGCGGACGTGTTGGTCGCGGGCGAGCGCGGTGGATCGTTTGCGAGCCGAGTGTTCTGGGGATTGGGGCTTGGCGGCGTTTACACATTTTTGATGAACAGCGTGGGCGCGTGGCCGCAGCAGCCGGAATATCGGCCGAGATGGTTTCCGGGAGCGTCATTGCGCGCGGCGATTACTTCGGAATATTTGGGAGTGGGATACATCATCGGGCCGAAAGTGGCGGGAACATTATTTGCGGGCGGAGTTTTTTCGTGGTTTGTGTTGATGCCCGCGATTAAATTTTTCGGAGGGTTGGCGCCGAACGCGGCGCTCTATCCGAGCACGATTCCGATTCCGCAGATGACGCCGGACCAATTGTGGTCGAGCTACATACGTCCAATGGGCGCTGGGGCGGTGGCGACGGCGGGATTAATTACGTTGGTGAAAACAATTCCGACGATTGTTTCGGCATTGACTCAAGGTCTGAAGGACGTTCGCAAAGAGCGCGGTCTGGTAGCGGGCGGCGAGCGCACTGAGCGCGATTTACCGATCAAATTTTTATTGATCGGATCGCTGGGAATAATTGTGCTGACGTGGATGATGTTGACGTTCCGGCCGATACCGGGCGCGCAGACGACGTGGTACGCAAATATTTTTGCGGCGCTGATTGTGGTGACGTTTGGATTTTTGTTTGTGACGGTGGCGTCGCGCATCAGCGGATTAATCGGGAACAGTTCCAATCCGATTAGCGGAATGACAATTGCAACTTTGATGGCGACGTGCGCGGTGTTTCTGGTGGTCGGATGGAAGCAGCCGCCTTACGCGGTGCTGGCGCTGACGATCGGTGGAGTGGTTTGTATCGCGTCGGCAATTGCCGGAGCTACTTCACAGGATTTGAAGACCGGGCATTTGGTGGGAGCTACTCCGTACTGGCAGCAGATTGGATTGATTATTGGAGTGAGCGTTTCGACGGTGGCGATTGGATTGACGCTGATTGCGATGAATAAAGGATTGGCGAAATATAATCCAGTGGATATTCCTTTCAACATTCAGGAAATTTCCGCGGGTGTGAGTATCGAGCAGCAAAATTATGTGTACGACGGAAAAACTTATGTGCTGGTGAATTCGATTGGAGCGACGTCACTTCCGGATGGTAAATATCTTTACGATCCCGCTGTACAGAAGATTGACGTGCAATGGGTGCAGGGAATTGGAAGCGATCAGGCGGCGGCTCCGCAGGCGCGGCTGATGGCGACGGTGATTAACGGAATTTTGAATCAGCGATTGCCGTGGCGTCTCGTGCTGCTGGGAGTTTTTCTGGTGATTGCGGTGGAATTGCTGGGGATACGATCGCTGCCGTTTGCGGTGGGATCGTATTTAAGCGTCGCTACGACGATGGCGATATTTGCCGGGGGATTGGTGCGTTGGCTTGCTGAGCGTGGGAAGGAAAAAGCAGAGGGATCGGACAGCGAAGTGAGTCCGGGTTCGCTTTATGCGAGCGGATTGATCGCGGCCGGAGGAATTTTCGGATTGCTGGCGATTATTTTTAAGCTTTTGGAAGATAAAGGTTGGATGCGGGTTGACTATTTTAAATTTGGGCCGAAGATTCTTGGCGGGCTTGCTGATAATTCCTGGACTGGCGTATTTATTTTTGTGGCGTTGGCGGCTTCGTTGTTTGTTTTCGCGCGGAAGAAATTGGATTAGTGGGTGGCGATGGACACCTTTTGACATCGCGGTGCGGCGGCTTCTAGACTGTACCTAGATGGCTATGGCATCGCGCAGATACGGTGGCTCGTACGGAAGTTCAGGCTCGCGCTTCCAGTTTGGCGGCGGCGAGCCTCTCATGCCTGGTTTGAAATTCCTGCTGATATCAATGGTTGCGGTTTTTGCGGCGGAATATTTAATCTCGCTTGAGTTTGGGCAGCGCGGCAGCGATTGGCTGCTGAAATGGTTTGGACTGATTCCCGCCGCCGTCGTTTTTCTGGGAAGAATCTGGCAGCCTTTCACGTACATTTTTCTTCACTCCTTGAGTGACCTGCTGCACATCATCCTGAACATGTTTGTGCTGTGGAGTTTCGGCAGAATGCTGGAGCCGGTGTGGGGAACGCGTCGATTCCTGAATTATTTCTTCATTTGTGGAGTTGGCGCGGGGCTCGTGAACGTGGCAGCGGGAATTTTGCCGATGGCGTGGCATCAGGCACCGTCCTACGTGCCGACGATCGGCGCTTCCGGCGCGATTTACGGAGTGCTGATCGCGTGCGGAATCCTTTTCCCCGACCGGCAAGCGTTTATATTTCCGTTGCCGATTGCAATCTCAATGCGATGGCTGGTGGCGATCATTGCCGGAATCGAATTTTTGAGCGAGATTCGTTCGAGCGGCGATAACGTGAGCCACATTTCGCATTTGGGCGGAATGTTGGTGGGATATCTTTATTTGCGGCGCGGAACATTTTTTTCCGGAGCGCGAAATGAGATTTCCGATTGGAAGCGGAAACGGAATATGCGGAAATTTCAGGTTTATATGCGGAAGAAGAGCGGGGAACCGCCTGCGCCGCCGGATCGATGGGTGAATTGAGATGCCGATCAAATTGTTTCACGTGAAACAATTTGTGCGCGTGTTTGTAAAATCAAAATTGTTCCACGTGGAACAATTTTAAGTGGTGCAATGCCACGAGGTTAGCGAATTCGTTTCGAACAAATCCATTCGAATTGAAAAGTGAGAATTAGCGGCGGGGAATTACGTGGAGTTTTATGAAATTTGTAGTGCCACGGCTGCCCAGCGGCGTGCCTGCCACAATTCCGACAACATCGCCGCGCTGCGCGAGGCCCTCGTCGAGAAGACGCTTTTCTGTGACGGCGGCAAGGCCATCAATATCGCGGATGCGGGAAATTGTGCGCGGCAAAACTCCCCAAAGAAGCGCGAGGCGGCGGCGAGTTTCCGCAAACGGAGTGAAGGCGATAATTTGCGGGCGCGGACGATGCTGCGAAATCAAGCGCGCGGTTGAACCCGTCTCCGTGAAAACCGCGATCACTTTCATTTGCAATTCTTCGGAAGCGTGGCAAATCAGTTCGGCGGTGGTTTCGGGGACATCCCATTTTGCTTCGTGAGGATGTAAAAAATTTGTGATACTGGATTCGGCTTCGCGAATAATTCGATCCATCATTTGCACGGCTTCGATGGGATAACGGCCGCGCGCAGTTTCTCCGGAAAGCATAAGGGCGTCGCTGCCGTCGAGAACGGCGTTGGCAACGTCGCTGGCTTCGGCGCGAGTGGGGCGCGGATTTTCCGTCATGGATTCGAGCATTTGCGTTGCGGTGATTACCGGGCGGCGAGCGTCGCGAGCGCGTTCGATAATTTTCTTTTGCAGCACGGGAACAACTTCGGGGCTCATTTCAACGCCGAGATCGCCGCGAGCAACCATCACGCCATCGGCGACGTCAAGAATTGCGTCGAGATTTGCGATGGCCTGCGGCTTTTCGAGCTTGGCGATGATGGGAGTATCCATTCCGGCGCGTTTTATGGCGCGGCGTGCGGCTTCCACATCCTGCGGACGGCGCACGAAACTGACGGCGACATAATTCACGCCATGCTTCAGCGCGAAACTTAGATCGTCATAGTCTTTGGGCAGAAGAGATGGAACTTTCAATTCCGCACCGGGCAAATTAATTCCCTGATGCTCGCCGAGTTCACCACCGTTCACGACTTCACAAATAATTTCATTTCGGCGCACGGAGGTGACGCGCAACTCGATGAGTCCATCGGCGAGAAGAATGCGTCCGCCGCGATGAACTTCTTTTGGCAGAGCGCGAAACGTGGTGGAAATTCCTGAGACATCGCCGGGCTTGTTGCCGGTAGAAATTGTGAAGCGCTGGCCGGAGTGAAGCATGATGCGCACACCGCCGACGAGCGTGCCGGTGCGAATTTTCGGTCCGCCAAGATCGGCCAAGATGGCGAGAGGTTTTTTCATCGTCGAAGAAGCTTCGCGAAGAAGAGTGATCATTCGCGCGTGCCACACGTGAGCGCCGTGAGAAAAATTCAGACGGGCTACGTCCATTCCGGAGCGCACGAGTTGCGCGATCATGCGCCGGGAGTCCGTGGCGGGACCCAGAGTGCAAACAATTTTTGAGCGACGGAAATCCATTTGCAAGTTTGTAGAGCGAGACATTTATTTATCTTCGCGCTACGAAATCATTGACGATGCGATAGAGAAATTCGACGCCCTTGCGAAACGAATCGAGCGGAATGCGTTCGTCATCGGCGTGCATGCGCAGTACGTCTTCTTCAGCGAGCGGAAAGGGAAGCAGGCCGTAGGCTTGCACGTTGTGTAGGCGGAGCTGCGCGGAATCGGTGGCGCCGGTGCTCATGTAAGGCATCGTGACGATGCCGGGAAATTCCTGTTCGCTTGCCAGCTGAATCGTTTTGTATAGCGGCGATTCGAGCGACGACGGCGGCGAAGGCGTCCCTCCGTTCTGAACAACTTCAAAACGAATTTGCGGATCGTTCACGACTTTTTTCAGATCGGCGAGCACGTCATTGATCGAGTCGCCGGGAAGCAGGCGAACATTTAAATTGGCGCGGGCTTCGGACGGAATTACGTTCAAGCGCACGCCGGCTTCCAGCATCGTGGGCGCGATGGTATCGCGCATCATGGAATTCCACGCGGGATTCATTTCAGAAACGCGCTTCACGGCGAGACTTTGACGCGACGGTTGTTCGAGCGCGCGAATCCATTTGGCGGTCTCGTCATCTTCGACCCTGGCGAGCTGCTCGAAAAAGCGTTCTGTTTCCGGAATAAATTTGATGGGAGTCTCGTAATCGCCGATTTTTGCGATGGCCTGTGACAAATGGACGACGGCGTTATCGGGACGCGGCATGGAGGCGTGGCCGGAAGTGCCGGTGCAAATCACGGTGACATTCATGGAAACTTTTTCGCTGGTCTGAATGCCGACGTAAAGCGGCTTGCCATTTTTTGTGATTACGCGGCCTTCTTCGTTGATGGCGAATCCGGATGCGATTTTGTCCCAATGTTTTGCGATGACGGCTTTGATGCTGGCGTCGCCGCCTTGCTCCTCGTCATCGTCGGCAAGAAAAATTACATCGCGCTGAAGCGGAACTGCGTTTCGTTTCAGCGCAATGATGGCCGCGAGATTCGCGATGACCATACTCTTGTCGTCAATGGTTCCGCGGCCGTAGAGATAACCGTTTTGCGTGACGGCGGCGAAAGGATCGACAGTCCATTTTTCACGAGTGACGCCGACGACATCCAAATGCGCGAGGAGAAGAAGACTGCGCGAAGCGTCGGGCATCACGGAAGCGTTCAGACGGCCGATGACAATTCCGCGGCCGGGAGTAATTTCAATCACTTCGTGCGGAATGCCTTCTTTTTCCAAAATGGCGGCGATGTAATTTGCCGCGGCGAGTTCATTTCCCGGAGGATTTGTAGTGTTAATGCGGATGAGTCCTTCGAGCCACGCGATGGATTCCTGAGGCAGCGTGCCCATGTTCGGCGCGCTGGCCGGGGACGGAATTCCGGGAGTGGTTTGCGCGGAGGCGGCGCTGGTCAACGCGAGACTGAAGAAGACCGCTATGCAAATCGGCAAAAAGGGACGGCGAAGCATTCGTCGTAGCCTCCGGCTAGGAAACCTCTTCGTGAGCACGCGAATCATATTATCATGCTGGTTGGGAACGGCCGGGGACGAGTCGGACGTGTGTTTCGGAAAAGCCGTTAGAGAATTGAACAAGTCCGCAATTCGTGGGAGCATTGAATTCATAAACGAGGCACAAATATGAAGCGAGTTATTTTGCAGTCCGCGATACTGATCGTCCTGACGCTTATCATTATTGTTTCGCCGCATGGAATGCACGCGGCGGCGGCGATTCCCGCGCAGGCGCAGGGTCAGCAAGCTCCACCGCCGCCAACGCAGCAGCAGGGCCAGCCAGCGCCGCAGGGAAATTATCAAATCAGCGTGAACGCGCAACTTGTGAACGTGGACGCGGTGGTGACGGACGGCGACGGGAATTTTTTGCCCGGGCTGAAGAAAGAAAATTTCCGGATTCTGGAAGACGGAAAGCCGCAAATTATTACGAATTTTACGGGAGCCGGCGAAGCGCCGATTACAATCGTGCTGCTGATCGAATTTAGAGCGCACCTTTATACGGGAAATTATTACGCGCAGGTGAGCAAATACTGGGCGGCCAATTTTCTGAACCAGTTGAAAAAGGATGACTGGATTGCGCTGGAAGATTTCGATTTGAAGACGCGCGTGGATGTGGATTTCACACACGACCCCCGAGAAATAATGCAGGAAATTAATCGTATGGTGGTGCCGCTTTACAGCGAGTCGTGCCTGTACGATGCGCTTGGTGAAACGATTGACCGGCTTGCGGAAGTGAAAGGAAAGAAAACAATCCTTGTTGTTGCGTCGGGCTACGACACATTCAGCAAACTTACGTACGACAACACGATGAAGCTGGTGCGCCAGTCAGATGTGGGAATTTATACGATCGGAACGAGCCAGTTTATAGTGGACACCAACGCGGCTATTTCAGGCGGCAGCAGTATCGGAAATATCCGAAGCCAAGTGGCGCAACAGCAGATGAAAGTTTTCGCGGATCTAACCGGAGGCCAGGCCTGGACGCCGGAATTTGACGGACAGATTCCGGAAATCATGCGTACGATTGCGGCAAGTCTTCGCAATCAGTACAGCCTGGGATACGCGCCGACTTCGCAGGACGGAAAATATCACAAGATTAAAGTTGAGTTGGTGAACGCCGACGGCACGCCGATGGTGGTGACGAATCAGAAAGGCAAGAAGGTGAAGTTTGTTGTGTATGCGCGGCAGGGATATACGGCGGCCAAGAGTGCCAGTGGCGATTAGAGCGTGCGTGAGTTAGTAGCCGCGCGTGGTGTCGACAATGTTCTTCAATTCGCGGCCGCTGAACCAGCGTTCGAGATTTTCGATTAACAATTCCGTTTGGCGCGGCCAGAGCAATTGGCTTACGGCGCTGATATGCGGAGAGATAAAAACATTCTTCATTTGCCAGAGCGGACTTTCCTGAGGCAACGGTTCTTTTTCCATTACGTCGAGCGCGGCACCTGCGATTGTGCTTTGTTGAAGCGCGTCGATTAACGCCGCTTCATCCACCAAAGAGCCGCGTCCGATATTCAATAAATATGCGGTCGGCTTCATTGATTTTAATTCGCGCGCGCCGATCATGCGCTGCGTTTCGGGAGTGTCTGGCGCGGCGAGGACGATGTAGTCGGCCTGCGGGAAGGCCTGAAGAAGTTGCGATGCGGGATAAATTTTGTCGGCCAATGATGCGTCACCATGGCCCGAGCGCGTAACGGCTTCGATGCGCATTCCGAATGCGCGGGCGCGACGCGCGATTTCGCCGCCGATTGTGCCGAGGCCGACGATCAATAAAGTTGCGCCGTGAAGTTCGGACGGACGCGATCGCCAAATCTGTTCCTGCGCCCAAACTTTCGCGTCCTGATAATGCACAGTGTCCGGAAATTTTCGGGCTAGCGCGAGCATTGCGCCCATCGTGTGTTCGGCCATTGGAATGGCGTGAATGCCGCGCGCATTGGTGATGACGACGCCTGTGGTTTGCACGTCCGGGCGCATCATTTGGGAAACGCCCGCCGAAGTGATGTGAATCCACTTTAATTTGCGCGCGACGGCGAGTTGCTTGGGCAGCAGATTGAAGCCGACGAAAATATCTGTATCGGGAAGTTCGGCGGGGAGGGCGTCGTATGACTTCACGTGCATCACGCGCATTTCCGGCCAGCGATTTTGTAATGCCGCTGGAAGCTCGGGCGGAATGGTCCAGAAAGTAAAATTAAATTGCACACACAGGACGACTTTAGTTTCATTTGGAGATGGGGGCGCGGACATTTTTATTCCACGGGCTCACGCAAATCATGGCCGGTCATTTCGATTGGCTCTTGAATGCCGAGGGCGCCTAAAATTGTGGGCGAAATATCCTGGAGCGATCCGTTCGCGCGTACTTGTGCATTTGAATCATTGGAAACGAAAATAAACGGCACCGGATTTGTTGTGTGATAGGTGTGCGGGCCGCCGGTGCGCGGATCGATCATTGTTTCGGCGTTGCCGTGATCGGCGGTGATTAGCCATGCGGTATCGCCGGCGTCATTTAGCGCTTGGCGAATTTGGCCGAGGCAGGCGTCGACAGTTTCGACGGCTTTGATTGTGGCGTCGAGATTTCCGGAGTGGCCGACCATATCGGCGTTCGCGAAATTCATGATAATGGCGTCGAAATCGCCTTTGCGAATCGCGTTGGTTACGGCGTCGGCGATACCCGCGGCGCTCATTTCGGGCTTCAAATCGTAGGTCGGAACTTTTGGCGATGGCACGAGGATGCGTTCTTCGCCGCCGAAAGGCTTTTCCACTCCACCATTGAAAAAATAAGTCACGTGCGCATATTTTTCGGTTTCGGCGACGCGCAGGTTTTTGAAGTTCATATCGGCGAAAACCTGCGCGAGGATGTGATCGAGTCTGTCCTGGGTGAGCAGGAATTTCATCCAGGAGAAAGTTTTGTCATATTGCGTGATGCCGGTGAAGAGAAGGTTTTTCGGGCGCGACGGGTCGGAAAATTTTTCGAAGCCCGGTTCGGAAAGAGCGCGCGTCATTTGGCGGGCGCGATCGGCGCGGAAATTGTAGAAGATGACGGAGTCTTCATCGCGAATTGTGGCGACAGGCTTGCCGCTGCCGGATTCGCCGGCGGGAATGGGTTTCGTAACAACAATTGGCTCGATGAATTCGTCGGAGGTGCCGCGGTCGTAGCTGGCGCGAACGGCGGCGATCGGGTCGACCACTCGGACGGGCGCGTCACCGTGAACCATGGCGCGATAGGCGCGCTCGATGCGCTCCCAGCGATTATCGCGATCCATCGCGAAATAGCGCCCGGTGACGCTGGCGATTTGCCCGGCTTGAAATTCCAGCAAATTGTGCTGCAACTGATCGAGAAATTCCGCACCGCTGTGCGGAGGGGTGTCGCGCCCGTCCATGAAGCAGTGGACGAACACGCGCTCGACACTTTGTTCGCGCGCCATTTTGAGAAGCGCGAAAAGGTGGTCAATGTGCGAGTGAACGCCACCATCGCTAAGCAATCCGATCAAATGAAGTTGACGCGTGCGGCCGTGGGCCATGGCATCGAGCAGAACGGAGTTGTGGAAAATTTCTCCGCTCTGAATCATCAAGTCGAGCTTGGTGCTATCCATGTGAATGATGCGGCCGGCGCCGATATTTAGATGGCCGACTTCGCTGTTGCCCATTTGCCCATCCGGCAGGCCGACATATTTTCCGGAAGTGTGAATCAGAGTGTTGGGAAATTTGCGTAGGAGTTCATCGTAATTCGGTTTGCGCGCTAGGGCGATGGCATTGCCTGCGGATTCGGCGCGAAAACCCCAGCCGTCGAGGACAGTCAAAATAATTGGTCGCGGTCGCTTGGACATTTTAGTTGCGTCCGCGGGCTAGCGTGCTGCGTCCGGGAAATTTCGCAGTGGCGCCCAATTCTTCTTCGATGCGCAACAATTGATTATATTTCGCGATGCGATCAGTGCGCGATGCGGAGCCGGTTTTAATCTGTCCGGTGCCCATGGCAACGACGAGATCGGCGATGAACGTGTCTTCCGTTTCGCCGGAGCGGTGCGAAACAATGGACGCATACCCAGCTTTGCGCGCCATTTCGATGGCGTCGATTGTTTCCGTGACGGTGCCGATTTGATTTAGCTTGATGAGAATTGCGTTGCCGACTTTTTCTTTGATGCCGCGCGAGAATATTTGGGTGTTCGTCACGAAAATATCGTCGCCGACAAGTTGTATCTGCGCGCCCATGCGTTCGGTCATCAATTTCCATCCGGCCCAGTCGTCTTCCGACATGCCGTCTTCGATGGAAACGATCGGATAATGGCGCGCCCAGCCGGCCCAGAAGTCGGCCATTTGTTCGGAAGTGCGCTCGGACTTATCGGATTTCTTGAAAATATATTTTCCGCTGGCCTTGTCGTAAAACTCGCTGGCGGCGGGATCGAGCGCGATGGCGATTTGTTCGCCGGGCTGATAGCCTGTTTTCAGAATCGCCTCCAGCACAACTTCCAGCGCTTCTTCATTGGATTTCAAATTCGGCGCGAAGCCGCCTTCGTCGCCGACGGACGTGGAATATCCGCGCTTATGCAGCACCGCTTTCAAATTGTGAAAAACTTCCACGCCCATACGCAGCGCTTCGCTGAAACTTTTCGCGCCGATGGGCATGGCCATAAATTCCTGCGGGTCCACGGAATTATCGGCGTGCGCGCCGCCATTCAGAATATTCATCATGGGAACCGGCAGAATATTTGCGCCGGCGACGCTGGAATATTTCGCGAGGTAACGATAGAGCGGCAATTTTTGCGACGCAGCGGCTGCACGCGCCGCAGCCATGGATACGGCGAGAATTGCGTTTGCGCCGAGCTTGCCTTTATTCGGCGTGCCGTCGACTGAAATCATGTGCTGATCGAGTTCGCGCTGGCCGGTGGCGTCCATGCCGCGAACGGCGGCAGCGATATCCTTATTAATGTTGGCGACGGCTTTCAGAACGCCTTTCCCCATGTAGCGCGATTTATCGCCGTCGCGCAATTCGAGCGCTTCGTGTTCGCCGGTAGATGCGCCGGAAGGAACCGCGGCGCGGCCGAGTGATCCATCTTCGAGAGCTACGTCGGCTTCGACTGTCGGATTGCCGCGCGAGTCAATAATTTGGCGTCCGTGGACTTTCGCGATCTTGGTGGACATTCGTTCTCCCGTTTTTACTTTTGAAAAGGCAGCGGTTGTCTGTTATTCGGATTCGGGTTCTTCCAACATGGATTCGTCTCGCACAACAACCACGACACCGCCATCGCTCACATGAAAACGCTTCTTGTCCGCTTCCAGGTCGTAACCAATTTCGGTGTGCTCGGGCAGACTGACGTGCCGGTCAATAATTGCATTGCGAATTTTCGAGTGGCGGCCGATGCTGACGTGATTGTAGAGAATGGAATTTTCCACTTCGCAGTAACTATTCACGCGCACATCCAGGCCGACCACGGACTTCACAACGCGTCCTCCGGAGATCACGCACCCGGGCGCAACAATTGAATCGATCGCAGCGCCCATGCGGTCGGGATCGTTAAAAACAAATTTTGCCGGCGGATATTGTTGCTGCCATGTGCGCAGCGGCCACGCCTTGTCATACAAATTGAAAATCGGCGAGACGGAAACCAGATCCATATTCGCTTCGTAATACGCGTCCAGCGTGCCGACATCGCGCCAGTATTGCGGACCCTGTTTATTTTCGTCTTCAAAGTTGTAAGCGAACACGCGATATTTCTCAAGAATTTTCGGCAGAATATCGTGGCCGAAATCATGGGAAGAGTTCGGATCTTCCGCGTCGGCAATTAAAATGGGAATCAGCAACTGGGTGTTGAAAATATAAATTCCCATCGACGCGTTTACTTTATCGGGATTCAAACGTGACCGCGCGGGATTTGCGGGCTTTTCTTCAAAGCGCAACACTCGCCAATCCTTATCCGTCTCTAGCACGCCGAACTTGTTAGCGGCGTCTCCCACACTTACTTCCAGCGATGCCACGGTCGCGTGCGCGCCAGAGTCCACATGCTGCTGCAACATTTTTTCATAATTCATTTTGTAAATGTGATCGCCAGAGAGAACGATCACGTAGCTGGAACGCTCGCTGCCGATCGAATAAATATTTTGATACACGGCGTCAGCGGTGCCTTGATACCAGTGAGTTGAGACCCGCATTTGCGGCGGCAGGATTTCGATGTAATCGCCGAGGCCCATAATTCCAGACCAGCCGCGGCGCAAATGTCGATTGAGGCTGAGAGCTTTGTATTGCGTGAGAACGAAAACGCGCCGCAAGCCGCTGTTTACGCAGTTAGAAAGCGTTATGTCGATGATGCGATAAGTTCCGCCGAAGGGAACTGCGGGCTTCGCGCGATCGCGCGTCAGCGGCCACAGGCGTTCGCCCTGACCTCCCGCCAACAAAACCCCGACCGCTTCGCGCATCGAAGACATGATCGCGACCATTCTAACAGCAACTCCGCGATGTTCAATTCGTTCTGTGATTTTCACGCGGAGGGCGACCACGCGGGCGGGCACTGCCGCTGAGCCGCGCTGAGAAAAACAATCCTTGACTTCGGGTTGCGGCAGAGCTAGAAGAAGCGGACAATAGGGGGAATCGCTTGTAAGTGCGAGCCGATTAATTCCTAACGATATTGGGTCTGCCGAAATTGGGGGTGATACTGCTTGGCAGAAGTAATTATTCAAGAAGGTGAATCGCTGGAAAACGCTTTGCGGCGTTTCAAGCGAAAAGTGCAACAGGAAGACATCATCAAAGAAATAAAAAAGCACAGCTTCTATATGAAGCCAGGAGAGAAACGCCGGGTAAAACAGGCGCTCTCTCGCAAACGGCTTCGCAAGAAGCAGCGCCGGGAGTTGGACTAAGATATTGGATTAGTTCTTCCCGGAGTTCCGGATTGAACGAATACCCTTGGGGTTTGAGGGCAGCTTGGGACAAGTGGAGTAACCCAGCCCAGACTTGCCCGGACCATCAAGCTGCCACCTCGCAATGCTCGCGAGGTTCGGAGCCGCCATGGAATACAACGATAGGGTTCTGAAGTGTTCGGAATGCGGTGCGGAATTTGTTTTCACCGCCGGCGAGCAAATGTTTTTCGCCGACAAGGGCTTCAAGAATGAGCCCAAGCGTTGTAAGGCCTGCAAGTCGAGAAGGGCAGAGGGCGCAAGTTCCGGCGGATTTCAGCGCGCCGAAACAAAAACCACCTGCTCGCAATGCGGGAAGGAAACCACGGTTCCCTTCAAGCCGACGCAAGGCCGGCCGGTTTATTGCCGCGAATGTTTTCAAGCGCGGCGAGCGATGGGCTCACCCGCCTAGTTTTGTTTGGCGGGAAACGCTGGAGTGGCGAATTCGACGGGGGACGTTTCGGCCAGGTCACTAGGGGCAAGTTGATCCGGACAACGCATCTCTATTAACGATAGACAACTGCATTAACAACAAACGGCCCTTCGATCTTGAATGATCGAAGGGCCGAAGTTTTTTCCGCTGAATCGAATTTTACTTAGGAAGCTTTCGTGCCATTCGCTGGAACGATCTCCCGCAGCGCCGCCACAAACTTTTGCATCTCTTCGGGCGTACCCATCGAAACGCGCAGCCAGTCTTCCATGGAAGTAAATTTCCGGCCGACAAGAATGTTTCGATCCGAGAAGGATTTGATGATCGGCGAAACGTCGCGCCCAACGTGGATCATGACGAAGTTCGTTTGGGAAGGAATGTAGGTGCGGCCGTCCTTTTCGAGTTCCGTGCAAAGCCATTTGCGCGTGCCATTGATTTTCCGTTGTTGGTCGGCGACGTGATCTGGATCGGAGAGGCTCACCATCGCAGCCGTCATCACCGCGGCGTTGGTGCTGCTCCAAAGTTTGCTGGCACGCATGGCGTTGATCGTTTGCGGCGTGGCGATTGCATAGCCCAGGCGCATGCCGGCCATTCCGTAAATTTTTGAAAATGTCCGCGCCACAATCAGGTTCGGATATTTTCCGACCCACTCGATCACGCTGCCGTACGCCGGATCGTCCGCGAAATGGCAATAGGCTTCGTCGACAAGGACCATCGCACTTTGCGGCACGCGATCCATAAATTTTCCGATGGCAACTTTCGAGACGATCGTGCCCGTGGGATTATTCGGGTTGCAGATGTAGACGAGGCCAGTTGCGCTGGTCGTTTTTGTGGCCATCGCATCCAAATCGTGAAGATGATCTTTTGTTTGCGGAACGCTGATGGCGTTGGCGCGCATTACTTTGGCAAAGCTCAGAACCGCTTCGTAAGTTGGCGCGGCGGCGACGACATTTTTATCCGGCCCGAGAAATGCCGTGTCCGCCATGCGAAGAATTTCCGTGGAGCCGCAGCCGAGCGCTACTTGCGTCGTCGGCACGTTGTGATATTTCGCGATGGCTGCGAGCATGCGGCTTTCCGTCACGTCCGGATAGCGGCACGCGATTGTTTCCGAGTTGGTGATGGCTTCGCGAGCGCGCGGCGACGGGCCGTAAGGATTTTCGTTGGAGTCAATTTGAATTGCGCCATCGGTTGAGCGCGGCGCATGCTGCGGACGCGCGGCGAGTGTTTCCGTGAACGACGGCATCACCATCGCTCCGCCAAGCACCGCGCCTACGCTCTGCGCGAATTGTCTGCGATTCAGTCCATTCTTCTTCATAGCGCCTCCTCGAAAAAAAACACAATGTCTATGGGCGCGATTATGTACCGTGTGGCGTCTGTTCGCAAGCATTGTGATGCACCCTTTGCACTGGCAAAGGAATTCGCGATGTGCGAGAAGATGTGCGAGAATTTGCGCTCGGAGGAAATCACATGTCATCCGCACAACCAGTTTCTGGGCAACCAACGCCTGAGCGCGTTTTTGAAATTCTGAATGGCTATCAACAATCCGCAACGTTGAAAGCTGCAATCGAGTTGGACGTTTTCACCGCAATCGCGGAAGGTAATCACGATGTCGCGTCAATTGCGCGCCGATGCAGCGCGTCCGAGCGCGGCATCCGCATCCTGTGCGATTTTGTCGCCGTCGGCGGATTGATTACGAAGACCGACGGGAAATATGGTTTAGCGCCGGACGCGGCCGCATTCTTGAATCGCAAATCACCGGCGTATATGGGCTCCGTTCACAAATTTCTGCTTTCGCCTGATTCGGTGGCGCACATTGCGGAACTTACGACGACCGTGAAAAACGGAACGGTCGCTGACAAAGAAGGATCGACGAAGCCCGAAAATCCCATCTGGGTGGAATTTGCGCGCTCGATGGCACCGATGATGGCGATGCCCGCGGAAATACTTGCGAAAACAATGGGCGCCGCGGAAGGAAAGAAATGGAAAGTACTGGACATTGCGGCAGGCCACGGATTATTCGGCGTTACGGTGGCACGCCACAATCCCAACGCGGAAATTGTTGCGCTCGATTGGCCTGCGGTTCTGGAAGTTGCGAAAGAAAATGCGGCTGCCGCGGGTGTGGCGAATCGCTATCGCACTTTGCCGGGCAGCGCGTTTGATGTCGACTACGGCACCGGCTACGACGTAATTTTGCTGACCAACTTCCTGCATCACTTTGACGTTCCGACCAATGAAAAACTTCTTCGCAAAGTTCATGCCGCCCTCGCGCCCGGTGGACGCGCGGTGGCGCTGGAATTTGTGCCGAATGAGGATCGAATCAGCCCGCCCATGTCCGCGCGATTCAGTTTGGTGATGCTGGCCAATACGGTTGCGGGAGACGCGTACACATTTTCGCAGTATCAAAAAATGTTTGCGAACGCGGGATTTAAGTCGAGCGAGTTGCATGTGCCGCCGGTTGGGGAGCAGATAATTGTGGCGGAGAAGTAGTTCGACGCGCGATTCTACCGAAACATCTTAGTATCGGATCCGGTCGCTCTTATCCAGCCAGGCGCGGAAAGCAACCAGCGCTTCATCGCGCATTACCTGTGACATGGGGATTTTTCGCAGGCGCGTGGGCTGCGCGATTTCGCGGAAAATAAAGGCGTCGTCGAATTGCGCGGCGGCTGCGTCGGCGGCTGATGCGCCGTAAATTACTCCTGCCGGGCGCGCCCAATAAATTGCGCCAAGGCACATTGGGCATGGTTCGCAGCTGGTGTAAAGTTCGCAGCCATCGAGCTGAAATGTTCCGAGCTTTTGGCAGGCTTCGCGAATCGCAATAATTTCCGCGTGCGCCGTCGGATCGTTTGTGGACGTAACGCGATTCGTGCCCTCTGAAATTACCGCGCCATCTTTAACAATCACTGCGCCAAACGGGCCGCCGCGCCCGTTCCGGACATTCTCCAGAGCCAGCTCGATTGCGCGTTGCATGAATTTTTCTTCCATAGATTTGCTCCGCGATTATCTCGCGTCGGTATTCTGCGTCCAGCACCAGTGAATGAATTTCGGCTCGTAGCGCCTTACGACGGCGGCGGGCACGCTATCTTCTTCCAATTTCTGAAATTGAAAATCAATCGAGCCGTCGGCTTTTACATTCGCCAAAAGATATCCGTACACGTTGGTTTGCGCGGCGGTTGCGGCGCTCGAGTTCGGCGGCAGAGGATATCGAAACGCGCCGGCGGTTCCGATAATCCATCCGGGCAAAACGCCTCCATGCTGGTGAACGTATTCCGTGTTGAAAATATTCGCCATGTAAAAATGCGAATGGCTGGCCAGAATGTAGACGCGCTTGTGGCCGCTTTTCTCCGCCCGCAACAATTCCTGGTAAACGCGCCGCCCGCTTTCCACGCCGGTCGGCGATTGGCTCATGCTGTGATCTTCGGAAATACTGTCGGGCAGCGCCTCGTGCATTCCCACGACAACGGTTGCGATACCCGAATCGGCCACGTCCCGCGCCAGAACGTCTTCAAACCATTCCATCTGCGCGGCGTCAAATTGGTCATCGGTGGCGTTATCCATGTTGATGAAATCGATGTTGCGCTCGCGCCAGTGATAATAAATATGCAATTGATGATCGCGCGGATTATCGCGCAGCCGTTGCGCGCGGAGAACCGGACTGTCCAGCCAATCCGCGAATTGCGCGATAAATTCCTCGCGAGTTTTCGGCGCGATGGCTTCGTGATTTCCAATTCCAAGGAAGACGGGCAGGTCGCCAAACGAGGCGATTTGATTATCGAGAAAGTCTTGCCACTCGTTGTGCAAGTATTCGTAGATTGTCGGCGGCCGCAGCATGTGCGCGGGCTGCGCCAGAATATCTTCGTCGAAGGTGTACGTGGCGCGAAAATCGCCCAGATGCCAATAAAATGAAGGGTGATGCTTCACGACGTCCGCCGCAATTGCGGGCATCACGACGTCGCCACAATTTCGCGAATCACCTGAGACGGTAAATTGCCACGTGCCGCCGGGTGAAGGCGTCTGCGCGGCGAGAATTCCCGCGAGCAGCAGCGTTCCGGTGATCGCAGCCATCACCATAATTCGGCACTTGAACATTCTTCATTCTCCGAACGCGCGTTTCGGCGGCGTGCGCCGTGCTCCATACCATGCTAACAGAGACGCGCACAGCGAAAAAAGTGAATCGTCCGCCGCAAAACGAGCTCCTCAAAAATATTCAGCCTCGCCAAAAAATAGTTTGCCTAAATCGCGCTCGACTGCCGTTATAATCGGCGCTCGCATTTAGGGGAGGGTTTCATGAAGCGCTTTTTTGTTCTCGCGGTATTGTGCGCGGCTCTTATTTCGCTTCCGGCGCTTACGCAGGAGCGGCCAGTGGCGATGGACGGTTTTGCGCCCGACGATGCGCGCTCAGAAGTCCAATGGGAACAAAAATTTCGCGCCATGCCTTCAGGCGACAAAATGCGCGATGCGATGCAGCGCCTGACGGCGCGCCCTCATCACGTCGGCTCGCCTTACGACAAGGACAACGCCGAGTGGTTGCTTGCGCAATTCAAGAGTTACGGCTGGGACGCGAACATCGAAACTTTCAGCGTACTTTTTCCAACGCCGAAAGAGCGCGCGGTAGAACTTGTCGAGCCGACAAAATTTGTGGCCAAATTGCAAGAGCCGCCCGTTGCCGGCGATCCCACATCGAATCAGCAATCGGAACAATTGCCCAGCTACAACGCGTATTCGATTGACGGTGATGTTACCGCGCCCCTTGTTTACGTAAATTACGGCGCGCCCGCTGACTACGAAGAACTCGATCGCCGCGGAATTTCGGTGAACGGCGCGATTGTGATTGCGCGTTACGGCCAGACCTGGCGCGGAATTAAGCCGAAGGTTGCGCACGAACATGGCGCGGTCGGCTGCATAATATATTCCGATCCGCGCGACGATGGATATTACGAAGGCGCAGTTTTTCCCGAAGGACCGTATCGTCCGAAGGATGGTGTGCAGCGCGGCAGCGTTGCGGATATGCCGTTATTTCCCGGCGATCCGCTAACGCCCGGAGTTGGCGCAACTCCGGATGCAAAACGTCTTGCTATTAAGGATGCGCCGACGCTCACGAAAATTCCTGTGCTTCCAATTTCTTATGCTGACGCGCAGCCGCTGCTCGAAGCGTTGCGCGGTCCCGTTGCGCCTGCGGCGTGGCGCGGCGCGTTGCAACTTACATATCGTATCGGCCCCGGCCCTGCGAAAGTTCATCTGAAAGTGAAATCGAATTGGGACATGGCCACGATTTACGACGTGATCGCGAAGCTTCACGGCTCGTCCGAAGCAGACGAGTGGGTGATTCGCGGAAATCATCACGACGCATGGGTGAATGGCGCCGACGATCCGATTTCTGGTCAGGTGGCAATGCTGGAAGAAGCGCGCGCGATGGGTGACCTTGTGAAGCAGGGATGGAAGCCGAAGCGCACTATTATTTATTGCGCGTGGGACGGCGAGGAGCCCGGTTTGCTGGGTTCAACGGAGTGGGCGGAAACTCATGCGGACGAATTAAAGAAGCACGCAGTCGTTTACATTAATTCGGATAACAACAGCCGTGGCTACCTGAATGTTTCCGGATCGCATTCGCTGGAACCGTTTGTGAATGATGTTGCGCGCAGCATCGTCGACCCAGAAAAAAATATTTCTGTTTTGCAACGCGATCAATTGCGACGTTCGGGCGCAGGCGCTGCGGGCGGACGCGGCGGTCGTGGCGATGCAGCCACTGCGCCGGCGGGACGCGGTGGCGGCGGGCAAGGATTTCAACTCGGTGCGCTCGGTTCCGGCTCCGACTACACCGTGTTTCTGGATTTTCTGGGCATCGCCAGCATGGACATGCGCTACGGCGGAGAAGATAGCAGCGCCGGTGTCTATCATTCGATCTACGATGATTTTTATTGGTTCACGCATTTCGACGACGTGAAATTTGAATACGGCAAAGCAATGTCACAAACCATCGGCACTGCGGTGATGCGCATGGCCGACGCGGATTTGCTTCCATTCGATTTCAATTCGCTGACGGCCACCGTGCGGCGCTACGAAACGGAGTTAGAAACGCTTGCGCAG
>DATBYL010000307.1:0-4475 GCA_036513735.1 Candidatus Acidiferrales bacterium | reverse complement strand
CTGGTATTTCCGTACAGCGAAAACATCTTTTGATAAAAGGGGACCAGAGCGGGCTGGGCGGGAAAACACGATCCCGGCGCGCAGCCGCTTGTTTGACCCACCGCGAGCTGCTGCAACACGTAACTCTGAAACGCCGGCGTGGGAACGATCGTCGGCGTAACAATCGGCAGCGCAATGCGAACCCATTCGCTATCGAAAAAGAAAAACAGTTTGTTGTGTATCACCGGCCCGCCAACGCTTCCGCCGAAATGATTCACGGTTGATCGTGGCTTGTGATTTCCGGGCGTTGCGTTTGTGAAATAATCTGCCGCATTTAAATCCGCGCCGTTCCACAATTCGTAAAGATTTCCGTGAAACTGGTTCGTGCCTGATTTCGTAACGTAGTTGACCTGCGACGCTCCGTACCGCCCCTGATCCACTGCGTAGGAAAGCGTATTGACGGTTACTTCCGAAATTGAATTCAATCCCAGGACGAGATTCGTCGAAAGCCCGCTGTTCAGATTCGTCAGCGGATCGTTCGTTTCCAGGCCGTCAACAATGTAACCGTTCGATAGCGCGGGCAGCCCATTAAATTCCACGTTGCCGTACCCATTTGAGCTGCCCACGAAATCATTTCCGCTGCCCGCTGTGTTGATCAGTGCCCCGGCGGCGAACTGAAGAGGGTAGGTTAAATCACCGCCCGGATTCGGAAGATTCTGCATCGCCGGCGCATTCAAATTCGTGGACGTGTTCGCGTTTGCCGGATTGATGAGCGGCGTGGTGCCGCTCACTTCAACTGTTTGCTTCGATTCGGCTACCTGAAGCGTGAAATTTACCGTCTGCTTTTGCCCCAGCCCTGCAGCTACATTGTCACGCTGCTGCACGGCGAAACCGGCGGCTTCAACTTTCACGGAGTATGCGCCGGGTTTCAGTTGCGGGAAATTGAACTGGCCCGAATCATCGGTTTTGGCGATGCGTTTCAAGCCAGTCTCGATGCCGGTGATCGTCACCGCCGCTCCCACCACAGCGGCGTGTGTGGGATCGCTCACTTCCCCAACGATCGCGCTCGTCGTTTCTCCCTGCGCGCGCGCCCTCGCCGGAAAGGCAAGCACGTTGCCAACGAATAGAATCGTGAGAACGAAAACCCGGAGCATGTACCAATACCTCGCGCCTCCGAAGCGCCCCAACACATTAATCGGAGATGACCAACTATATTAACCACAGTTAAGACGGAGAGTACACCTCAGTTTACACAGAAAGGCGAAAAGCGAACAGCGCGGATGCCGTTCGGCGACAGATGGCAGCGGACAACCTGAAGCGTCTCCCTAAGAAAGCTCGAATCGGACAAATTACTTGCGGAAATTCTTCGCGATCGCCAAATATTCGGCGGCGCGGGCGGCGGGATTTTCGGCGCAGATTAGATCGCGCGCTACGGCAATACTGTCTGCGCCCGCGCGGAAGACTTCTTCGGCGGTGGTGCGCGTGATTCCGCCGATGGCTACTAGCGGCTTATTTGTGAGCTGGCGCGCCTGGCGGATGAACTCTGTGCCGACGATCGGTTCGTGATTTTGTTTGGTTGTAGTGGCGAAAATCGGTCCGACGGCGATGTAGTCGGCGGAAGTTGCGGCGGCGGAGCGGACTTGTTCTAGCGTGTGGGTGGAAACGCCGATCCAGAATTTTTCTGCGGTCGCGACGCGATCGCTTGGCGGAATAATTTGCTGGGAAATTGCGCGGGCGTCGTCGACCGGCAAATCGTCCTGACCGACATGGACGCCGCCTGCTCCGGAGAAGCGCGCGATATCGACGCGATCGTTCACGACGAAGCGCGCGGAAGTCCCGGCGAGCGCTTCGGAAATTCTTCTGGAAATTTCTAGAAGAGTGCGCGCACTCGCGTGCTTGTTGCGATATTGAATTATTCCGATGCCGGCGTTTGCGAGCATCACTGCGAATTCCGCTGCATGTTCGGCCGAAGAAGATGAAAGTAAATCAGCGCTTAGAATTGCGTAGAGCGGCGGAAAATTTCGGTTCATTTCCGGGGAGCAATCAGGCCGGAGCTTTCCAGGAAATGCGTATCGATCCGGCCCGCTTGAAATTCGGAATTGCCGAAAATTCGCTTGTGCAACGGGATGGTGGTCTTCACGCCCTCGATGATGAACATATCGAGAGCGCGTCGCATGCGGGCAAGAGCTTCGGCGCGGTCGCGTCCGCGAGCGATTAATTTTGCGATGAGCGAATCGTAGTATGGAGGAATCACGCTATCGGCGTATGCGGCGGTATCGACGCGAACTCCGGTGCCGCTGGGAATGTTGAAAGTGGTGATGCGTCCAGCGGACGGCGCGAAAGTTTCGGGGTCTTCGGCGTTGATGCGGCATTCGATGGCGTGTCCGCGAAATTCCACTTTGCCGACGGCGTCGTCGACGTGATCGCCGGCCGCTAGACGGATTTGGGACTTGATCAGATCAACGTTGGTGACCATTTCGGTGACGGGATGTTCCACCTGAATGCGCGTGTTCATTTCGATGAAGTAGAAACTGCCGTCTTCATCACGCAGAAATTCCACGGTGCCCGCGTTGGTGTATCCAATTTTGGTGAGAGCGGCGACGACTTGGTCACCGATTTTATTGCGCGTTTTTTCGTCCATCACCGGCGAAGGCGATTCTTCAATTAATTTTTGATGCCGCCGCTGCACGCTGCATTCGCGTTCGCCCAGATGAATCACTTTGCCGTGCTTATCGCCGAGCACCTGGAATTCGATGTGGCGGGGATGCTCGATAAATTTCTCCAGGTAAACGTCGGGCGAGCCGAAGGCCTGTTGCGCTTCGTTGCGCGCGGCTTCAAACGCGGAAATCAGTTCGCTTTGCTGACGCACCACGCGCATTCCGCGTCCACCACCGCCTGCGGAGGCTTTTACGATCAGCGGAAATCCGATTTTCTTCGCGGCTTTGGTGGCGTCGGAGGAATCTTCCACGATGCCGTCACTTCCCGGAACCACCGGCAATCCCGCGGCGGCAATTTCCTTGCGCGCGCGATCTTTTTCGCCCATCAGACGAATCAAGTCCGGACTGGGCCCGATTAACGTGATGTGCGAGGCGACGCAAACTTCGGCGAAGTTCGCATTCTCGGAAAGAAAACCGTAGCCGGGATGAATCGCGTCCACATTGGTGATTTCCGCGGCGCTGATCACGTGCGGAATATTCAGATAACTTTCGCTGCTGCGCGGCGGGCCGATGCAGACGGCTTCGTCGGCAAAGCGCACGTGCAGAGAATTCTTGTCGGCTTCGGAATAAACGGCGACGGTGGGAATTCCGAGTTCCTTGCAGGCGCAAATGACGCGCAGTGCAATTTCGCCGCGATTGGCAATCAGGATTTTACGAAACATTTTTTGGCTAGGCGCCTGGCTTATCCAAATATCTAAACGCTATTTCTTGTCCGGCTTAATTGAAAATAGCGGCTGGCCATATTCGACAGGCTGCGCGTTCTCGACCAGCGCTTTCACTATTACGCCGGCCACATCCGCTTCAATTTCGTTCATCAGCTTCATAGCTTCGACGATGCAGACAACTTGTCCAGCTTTCACATGATCGCCGGCTTTTACAAATGGCGCCGAATCCGGACCCGCCGCGGAGAAGAATGTGCCGACGATTGGAGACTTGATAATGTGCGCGGTTTCCGCCGGGGCTGCCGGAGCACTGGGCGGCGCAGATGACACGGGCGCATCAGACGACCTGCCCGTAGCGCCGCTCGCCGGAGCGGAGCGCGCGGGAGCGGGCGCTGAACCGCCGTCCCATCCACGCTTCAGCGCAACACGAAAATCGCCGCGCGAGAATTCAAACTGCTCGAGGTTGTGCTTTTCCATGAATGCCAGCAAGCGCTCGATTTCGGAAATATCGAGTCCCGGCAATCCGGCCGATGATTCCTGCTTAGTTTTCTTTTTGGGCGCCATGTAGTCTTAGAGTTCCAGAAGTTCTCGAGTTGCGGTCGTCAGCACTTCGGTCCGGTTGGCGTGGATTGCGACGTCATCTTCAATCCGGATGCCGCCGACCCCTTCCACATAAATTCCCGGTTCGATGGTAACAACCATTCCCACCTGAAGCTTTGCTTTCTGACCCTTCGCCAGCCGGGGAGCTTCATGAATTTCGAGCCCCACGCCGTGGCCAGTGCTGTGTACGAAATACTTGCCCAGCCCCTGCAGTTCCAGCACACGCCTTGCTGCGGCGTCAGGCTTAGCCGATTCAACTCCGGAGCCGCACGCCGCGATTCCGGCTTGCTGGGCATCCAGAACCGCCCGGTACCACATTTTCACCTGGTTCGTAGCGCGCCCGACGAATACCGTACGGGTCATATCTGAACAATAGTCGGCGAGTATAGCACCAGCGTCTAGCACGACCAACTCATTTCGGCGCAGGCGCTTGCTGGTGGGACGGGCATGAGGCAGTGCCGACCTCGGACCGCTGGCTACAATCGTTTCAAACGATGGGCCGCTCGCGCCCAGCTTG
>DATBYL010000306.1:0-17701 GCA_036513735.1 Candidatus Acidiferrales bacterium | reverse complement strand
AATCACAAACTGCATCCGCTGTTCGTCCACGTCCACCCTTTTCCACGGCATCGTCTCCGACCTCCTCGACCGGAAACTCTATCCGCAGTTGTAAAGGATGTCCTGGCAACTACTGTAAAGGATGTTATGGCACCGTACACTTCAGGTCGCCCAGGGGTATTCTACCTTTTCTCTTCTCTGATATTCCTCAAATCTTTTCTCTGCGCACTCTGCGTCTCTGCGTTAAGAGCTTTTCCTGTTTTTTCCGCCCCCAAAAAGTGCATTATAATGCACTTTTCGTCAAAAATGCGCTCCAACATGCATTATAATGCACTTTTTGAATTGCTTAAGGGATCAGCACAATTTTTCCGTACGCCCCCGGCTCCAGCACTTCTTTGTGCGCCTGCACAGCATCCGCCAGCGGCAATTCTTTCCCAACCACCGGATTCAAACTTTCATTGGTCAGCCCCGCGTGAATCGCCGCATGAATTTCAGACATTTCTTCGGCCGGCACAATCCACATCATCACCGCAAAAATCGCGCCCTCGCGCTGCATCAAATCCCGCGGAGTAATTTGAACATCGCCCCTGCTTCCAACAATCACAACGCGTCCGTGCAGCGCCAACATTTTCAAATCGTTCCCCAAATTAATATTCGCCAGCATTTCAATAATTATGTCCGGTCCATGTCCATCCGTAATTTTCGCGATCTGTGCCGCAAAATCCACCGCTTTGTGATCCAAAACAAAATCCGCGCCCTCGCGTTTCACAAGTTCCCGTCCCCGATCTGTCCCCGCGGTTCCAATCACTCGCATTCCCGCGGCATGTGCGAATTGCACAGCCGCCAGGCCCACGCCGCCGCTCGCTCCGTGAACGAGCACCCATTCATTTGCTTTGGATTTCCCCACCTGAAAAAGCGCGCGATAGGCCGTGGCATAAGGAATGTGCAACGCCGCGCCTTGCGAAAAAGAAATCCGATCCGGCAAAGTATGTGCATCACTCGCCGCAACGATCGCATATTCGGCGTAAGTTCCTGTGATGCTTCCCGAAAGATAAACGCGGTCGCCTGCTTTCCACCCGTCAACATTTGCGCCAACCGCTTCCACAACTCCGGCGCCGTCATTTCCCGGCGTGTAAGGCAGCGCCGGTTTCTTCGCGTAATTCCCCGAACGCATATAAGTGTCCGCGGGATTCACTCCCGCCGCGCGAACGTGCACAAGAATCTGTCCCGGCCCCGGTTTCGGCTGCGGAATATCTTCCAATTTCATAACTTCCGGCGCGCCAAATTCATGCACAACAATCGCGTTCATTATTTTCCTCCGAATAAAATACTATGAAAAATACAGCGGGCGGGTCACAGACCCGCCCCTACAAAATCATCACGCGGTTAGCCAAGAAATTACGCGCTCGCGGATTTCTCGGTGATCAATTTCGCCGTCATCGTAATATCCGCCTTCAACAAACGCGAAACGGGACATCCGGCTTTTGCATTCGCCGCTGCTTTATCAAATGCCGCCTGATCACCGCCGGGAATGTGCGCTGTAACGTCCAGATGAACTTTCGTGATGGTCATTCCCGCTTCCAGTTTTTCCATCGTCACGGAAGCAGTGGTTTCCAAATTTTCCGCCGTGATTCCCGCGGCACCCAGCTGACCGGAAAGCGCCATTGTGAAGCAGCCCGCGTGAGCTGCGGCGATCAACTCTTCAGGATTCGTGCCTTTGCCATTTTCAAATCGAGTGGAAAAAGAATATTGCGCGTTGGAAAGCGTTCCGCTCTCCGTGGAAATATTTCCTTTGCCTTCTTTCAAAGATCCTTGCCAGACAGCTGAAGCCTTACGAACCATTTTTTGTTTCCTCCTCGTGGGTTGGATGAATGATCAGGACGAACGGACACATAAATTAAATATTAAACGTTCAGCGTAAGCGTTGCGGACGGAACAAATCCCGCACCGGCCGGCGGCAAATCGGAAACGGGCGTGGTGCGCACAACCGCGCGATACATCGTGTCGCGCTCGAAAGGAACGCGGCCTGCCGCACGGATTAGGCGCTCGAGTTCGCTGCGCGGAGTGAATTGCTCGGTCGTCGCACCAGCGTCGTGATAAATTTTTTCTTCCACGATGGTTCCGTCAATGTCGTCCGCGCCAAAACGCAGCGCGATTTGCGCGATGCGCGGAGTCAGCATTACCCAATACGCTTTGATGTGATCGAAATTATCCAGCAGCAATCGCGAGACAGCTATCGCACGGAGATCATCAAAGCCGGTTGTTTTTGGAAGATGCGCGAGGGCGGTATTTTCCGGATGAAATGCTAGCGGAATAAAAGTTTGGAAGCCGTGCGTATCGTCCTGCAATTCGCGCAGAAGCAAAAGATGCTCGACGCGCTCTTCTTCGTTTTCAATGTGGCCGTAAAGCATCGTGGCGTTTGAGCGCAGTCCGATTTCATGCGCGATGCGGGCGATTTCCAGCCATTGTTTGCCGGAAGTTTTGTGGTCGCAAATAATTCGACGCACACGGGGATTGAAAATTTCGGCGCCGCCGCCGGGAAGTGAATCCACTCCGGCTTCTTTCAGCGCGACGAGAACTTCGCGCACGGAAAGTTTTGCGATACGCGAAAAATATCCGACCTCAACCATCGTGAACGCTTTTAAATGCACCGTTGGGCAACGCTGCTTCAGTCCGCGAATCATGTCCAGAAAATATTCAAACGGAAGATCCGGATGCAGTCCGCCGACCATATGAAATTCCGTGGCTCCGGCGCGAACGCCTTCCGCTGCCTTTTGATAAATTTCATCCAGAGCAAAATTGTAAGCGCCGGGCGCACTTGGATCGCGTCCGAAAGCGCAAAGCTTGCAATGCGCCACGCAAATATTGGTGGGATTAATGTGCCGATTCACATTGAAGTAGCAAATATCGCCGTGGCGTTTTTCGCGAACGTGATTCGCCAGCCATCCGACGGCCAGCAAATCCGCCGAGCGATATAGCAAAATGCCTTCGGCCGCGTTAAGACGTTCGCCTGCCAAAACTCTATCGGCGATTGGTCGGAGTCGGACGTCGGTGATCGACAGGGAGGCTGACATTTGGCGTTGAAGGAGCTGAGCTGATTTACCGTTTATTCCGTGATTCCCAGAGTGGCGCAGCAAAAACGATCATAATCCGCAATTTGTCGTGCTTGCTTCTCGATTAGCTTGAGTCTGACTATGTTCTCTGTAGCCGCACGGTTTAGCAGCTTTCTATCGGCCTTAAAACAGCGCCGAATATCGTCGAACGGCTCGATCCATCGGTTTTCAAATAGTAGCCGGTCGCTCAAACTCGCGAAACGAGATTCGTCTAGCATCCGGTATAAAACTTTCGTCGTACCACTCATTGCACAGGCCCTCAAGCCTGATGCCAATTCTACCTCAAGGCATGCCTTGAGTCACCCTTGAGCTAGGCCATCTGAGCGAAAAACCGCCAGTCGTGGAAACGGCTAAGGCCGCTAGCTACCCCAAACCCACTTCACGAAACGAATGAGACCAATAATAACGGAGATGAAGGCAGCTAGGCCCGATGCAGCCGCAATTAACCAAGTCAGACCCCTGACGGTCCAATCCTTGGCACGGTCCAAAATCGCCGCGCACGACACGCACACCAACCCGCTACCGGCTCCGATTAGGAGCCATTGCCACCAGGCAAGATCAGATGGATTCATGAATCGGCCTGCTTTGATTACGATGAGTACGGGGCTCGCACTTAGGTCGCGGAAACCCAAACTGCCGCGCCCCAGAACAAAAAGAACAGAACACTAATATAGCCGTTTATGGTGAAAAACGCAGCATTCAGCCGGCTGAGGTCGTTCGCGGAAACCATCGAGTGTTCCCACACCAGCATTGCCGCTACAACTGCGATGCCGACCCATGCGGGCCACGGAAGTGCGAAGCTCGCAGCAAGCCACGCCAGCAAACAAATCATGGTGACGTGCATTGTGCGCGCGATGATCAACGAACGCGCCACTCCGAAGCGCTTTGGAATGCTGAATAAATCCACGCGGCGATCGAAATCAATATCCTGGCATGCGTAGAGCACGTCAAATCCGCCAACCCACAACGTGACGGCCGCGCAAAGAATTAACATGCGCGGATCCAGCGAACCGGCGATTGCGATCCATGCTGCGGCGGGGGAAATTCCCAAACAAAATCCCAGCACAATGTGCGACCACGAAGTGAATCGTTTGGTGTAGGAATAAAATGAAAGCACGGCTAACGCGACGGGAGAAAGTTCGAGCGCGAGGCGATTTAATCTCCACGCGGCGACGACGAGTAGTGCGGCCGCGCAAATTGTGAACATCCATGCGAATGGAACTGTGAGCGCGCCGGTGACGAGCGCGCGATTTTTTGTGCGCGGATTTTCCGCGTCATAGCGCAGGTCCGCGATGCGATTAATCGTCATCGCGAAAGATCGCGCGCCGACCATTGCCACAATGATCCACAGGATTTGTTGCCACGTGGGCCACGCGGCGCTGACACCGTTTGCATGCGCGGTCCGCGCGGCAAGCAGGGCAGCCGTCAACGCAAATGGCAGCGCAAAAATGGAATGCTCGAACTTAATCATTTCGAGCACAGTGCGTATGCGGCTAGTCGTCATAAACGAAATCCAAATTACGCTTCGCGAGCGCGGGATTTTGCGCCGCCTTCCCAGCGAAATTGTTTTTCTTGCGGCAAATCAATTTGCGCGAGCGCGCGGCAAACAAATTGTTCCACGAGATCGTCAATGGTTTGCGGCGAATAATAAAATGCCGGAACGACGGGCATCATCACCGCGCCTGCTTCCTGCGCGCGCAGCATATTCTGCAGATGCACGCGGCTGAGCGGAGTTTCGCGCAAACACAAAAGCAGCGGGCGGCGTTCTTTCAAGCAAACATCCGCGGCGCGCGCCAGTAAATCGTCGCTCGCTCCATTTGCAATTGATGCGAGCGTGCTGGCCGAGCACGGAATCACAATCATCGCGTCCACGGAGTAGCTGCCCGAAGCGATGGAGGCGCCAATATCACGATTCGCGAGGAGTTCAATTTTTTGCGCGCGAGTGCCACTCAGCAACGCGGGAATTTGTTTTGCATCGGCTGCGCTTACGCCAAGTTCCTGAGCGAGCAATCGCTGACCTGCTTCCGTAATCACTAGATGGACGCGCGAAACGCGCTCGTCATTTTCGAGTAAGCGTAAAGCGGTGCGCGCGAGCACAGCTCCAGACGCACCGGTGACGCCGACAGTGATGACCTTGCCCAATGAGACTCCTTACCGAAAATCGAAAAACCTTGAAAACTGCGCGGGGAAGACTATTTCAGTCTAGGCGGGCGGTTTCGGCAAAGTCAAGGAAGGGCGTTCGCTAAAAACGTGCCGGACGAGTGAGCGATCGCCGGTGCCGAATGGTGCGGAATGGGACTGTTTCCGTGGAAGGTTGGTGGCAAACTCGGGCCATGCCTAAAAAAGCGAGTAGTAAGCAGGCATTACTGAAACGGGAGAATAAGGAAACGCTGGCTAGCGTGACAAAAGAAATGCGCCGGCCGCGGATGGCTGAATCCGTGCGCCAGGAAGAAATCACCCACCTGCACATAAAACTTCAACGCCGAAAAGCGAGTTAGCAAGTACCTTCGCGTTCCCCGCAAATGTTAGAATTCGCCGCGTGGGGTGCGCAGATGGCTGAAAAAGAGCCGGTCGCAGTGGTGCTGGATTTCATGGAGCGAATCAATTCCGGAAATGTGGATTCGATTTGCGCGGCGTTGACGGCTGATCACATTTTTGTGGACGCGCTGGGCGCCAAATTTGTGAGCCGCGAAACGATGCGCACAGCTTGGCGCTACTACTACAAAATAATTCCGGACTATAAAGTTTCGCACGAAGAAATTTTCGCGAAGGACGACATCGTTGCGGTGTTTGGGACAGCACGCGGAACATTTTCTGAAGATGGGAAACTGAAAAAGGAAAATTTCTGGGAAATTCCCGCGGCGTGGAAAGCCGTAGTGCGCGATGGGTTGGTGGCCTACTGGCAAGTGTTCGCGGATAACCAGCCGGTGCGAAAATTGATGGGCGATCCGAATCCTTAATTCTTCCATGCATTCCAACCTGCGGTAAAGTGAGCGTTGTGAATCAGGACGACCTAACCAAATTATTGAGCGAAGTGCGCGCCGGAAAACTTGGCGTCGAGCAGGCGGTGGCGCGTCTGAAACATTTGCCATTCGAGGATTTAGGGTTCGCGAAAATTGATCATCACCGCACGCTACGGCAGGGATTTGCGGAAGTGGTTTTCGCGAGCGGAAAAACTCCGCAGCAAGTTGCGGAGATTGTGCGCGCGCTGCTGCGTCCATCCAAAGCGACGCAGAGCGTGCTAGTGACGCGAGCGAACCGCGCGGTGTTCACTGCGGTGAAGCGAGTGGCCCGCGGCGCGAAATTCTGGCCGCTATCTGGAGCAATCACAATTGAGCGCAAGCGCGTTGTGACGGGCAAAGGATTGGTGCTGATTGTTTCGGCGGGCACGAGCGATATTCCTGTGGCGGAAGAAGCGCTGGTGACGAGTTTGGTGATGGGCAATCGCGCAGAAGCAATTTACGACGTGGGTGTGGCGGGGCTGCATCGGCTGATGGAGCATCGCGGACGGCTGACTGAAGCGCGCGTGATTATTTGCGTGGCGGGAATGGAAGGCGCGTTGCCGAGCGTTGTGGCCGGATTGGTGAGTGTGCCGGTGATTGCGGTGCCGACCAGCGTTGGATATGGCGCGAGCTTTGGCGGCGTTGCAGCGCTGCTGGGAATGTTGAATAGTTGCGCTTCAAATGTGAGCGTGGTGAATATTGATAATGGATTCGGCGCGGGGCGAGTGGCTAGCGCGATTAATCATTTGTAGAGATTTATTTTGCGAGCGCGGCCGACAAACTTTCCACCAGCGCGGATTCCTGTTCGGGGAAAACTGTGCGCAGATCCAGAATCAGCCGGTCGTTTTCTACGCGGGCGATGATTGGGATGCCGTTTGAAACGCCGGCGCGCAGCCCTTCTTCCAATTCAGTTGACGAATATCGCAGGGATTCGATGGCGATCACTTGCGTCGGAAGAAGTTGGCCGGGAGTTGAGCCGCCGCCAATTACGGATTGAGCTTCGCGCGTTTCAAACTTTGCAGCGTCCGCGGAAATTTTCGAGCGCAGCGCGTCAATTATGGACTTCGCGCGGGAGCCGATTTCCGCTGCGCTGGCGCGAATCATGTGGATCGCTGGGATGGCATCGTGGCCTGATGCGCCCGCGCCGCAAAGATATGCGAGTAAGGTTGGTTCGAGCGCGGCGATGGTGAGTTTATCTACGCGTAGCGCGCGAAACATTGGATGCCGACGAATGCGCGCGATCAATTCTTTTTCGCCGACAATGATTCCGGCTTGTGGGCCGCCTAGTAATTTATCTCCGCTGAATGAAATTACGGACACGCCTGCGGAGATACTTTCGCGCACGACGGGTTCGGCAACGCCGCTGGACGATAAATTCACGAGACATCCCGAGCCGAGATCTTCGTAAACGGGGAGAGAAGCTTTGCGGCCGAGCTTCACTAATTCTTCGAGCGAAGGTTGCGCGGTGAATCCGGCGATTTGAAAATTTGAGCGGTGCACGCGAAGGAGCAGGCGCGTGCGTTCGTTAATTGCCTTCTCATAATCGGAAAGCCGGGTGCGATTTGTGGTGCCAACTTCGCGAAGCACGGCGCCGCTTTCGGCCATGATGTCTGGAATGCGGAAGCCGTCGCCGATTTCGATTAGCTCACCGCGTGAAACAATTGCCTCGCCGCCGCGAGCGAGCGCGGCAAGCACAAGAAAAACCGCGGCGGCATTGTTGTTCACTACGATTGCAGATTCCGCGCCGGTTAGTTTTTGCAGCAAACGTGAAGTGTGAACGTCACGCGTGCCGCGCGCGCCCGTTTCCAGGTCGTATTCCAAATTTAAATATTGCGTAGAGACCGCACGGATGTGCTCGAAGAATTCCGCGCCTAGCGGAGCGCGGCCTAAATTCGTGTGCAACACCACCCCGGTTGCGTTGATCACTGGACGCAGAGACGAACGCAGCGCACCTTCAACATCGGCAATAATTTCTCCGATGAGCTGCTCGGCAAGTTCGCCGCGTCTTAGTTTGGATGGAGCGTCCGTTGGATGTTCTGAAATGCGCGAGCGAAAAGCGGCGATCACGGAACGCGCGGATGCAACAATTAAATGACGTCCGACGCGCGCCGATACTTCGGAGAGCCGCGCACTGGCTAGCAACTCGTCCACGGAAGGAATCGTGCGCAGGAGCGCGCTCGACGGATTCTTCGCGGACTTTCGTTTTGCTCGTATTGGCATAGTGAATTCCGCGCTATTTCAGCACACAGAACGCTTGGCGGCAAACTTATTGGCATACCTCGCAGCAGGTTGCCGTTTGCGTCAAACCAAACGCACGTACAATTGACGCCTGCGCGCGCGGTAGCTACGCTGAATCAGGAATACGCTGGGATTTCATGCCGACCATCGACGAAGACCTGAGCCAACTCGAAAAAGACGTCCGCCAGTTAAAGATCGAGTACGAGCAGTACTTTGGCGGCGGGCGCGCGCGCCCTCCTTCGGAGATCGAGTGGCGCATCGAGATATTGATCAAGCGATATGGCGAGCGCGGCGCGAACATGCGCTTCGCGCAGCGGTATCGCTACGGAAATATTGCGCAAACTTACGCGCGATACCGCGAAGTTTTTCGCAAACGCCTGAGGAAAAAAGAAGAAGGCACCGTGGAACGGCATTACGGCGCGGCTGCGAGACAAATTGAAGCGGAGCGCGCTGCGAAACAAGCTCTTCTGGATGATGCGGCACAACAATCGTCGTCACTGGAAGCGGGCGCGACGCACCGCGTTTCATTTTCCCACCTGGGCGGGGACCGCGAAGACGTGAAGACAATCCGGCTTTACGAAGCTTTCCGCGATGCCAAAAAACATGCAGGCGAAAATACAGAAAAACTTACGCTGGACGCGTTCCAGAATTTCCTGCAACGCAAGACGGATGAACTTCGCCAGAAAAACAGCGAGGCAAATGTGGAGTTCATCGTTTCAGTGGAAGAGGGACGAGTGAAATTGAAAGCGCGAACGGGATCGTCGTCGAAGACCAAGCGATAAAGAATTGTTTCCGGCCAAGTTGTCGCGTACGTTGTGAGATTTTCCCACTTCTAATTCCAAAGATACTTCGTTTCCAATCGTGACTTTCTGCGCGTAAACTAATGTGCTCTACGGGCATTGGGATTTCACGGGGGACATAGTGAAGCAAGTGGCGGTTCGACGGGCGCTGATCAGTGTTTCCGATAAAACGGGAGTAGAAGAATTCGCGCGGCAACTTGCGGCGCTGGGCGTGGAAATTATTTCGACCGGCGGTACCGCGAAGCTTCTGCGCGAAAAAGGAATTGCGGCGCGCGAAGTTGCAGAACTGACCGGATGGCCGGAAATGCTGGGCGGGCGGGTGAAAACTCTGCATCCCAAAGTGCACGGAGGAATTTTATTTCGGCGCGGAGATGCCGGAGATCAGGCGGCGGTTGCGCAGCACGAAATTTCGCCGATTGATCTGGTGGCGGTGAATCTTTATCCATTCGAGGCTACTGCCGCGAAGGAAAACTTGAGCGCGGAGGAACTGATCGAAAACATTGATATCGGCGGGCCGGCGATGCTGCGTTCGGCGGCAAAGAATTTTCGCGATGTGGTTGTGATTTGCGATCCGGCGGATTATTCGCGCGTTGCGGAAATATTGAAGGCGTTGGGCGATGTTGATCTGGCAACGCGAAGCGATTTGGCGCGGAAGGTTTTCGCGGCCACTTCACACTATGACGGGCTGATCGCGATGGAACTGGAGCGGCTTTCGGCGCGGGAAGGCAAATTGGAACTTTCGGCGCGAACCGACATGCCGGAGCGGCTGCACTTGGCGCACGTGCGAGCGCAAGTTATGCGGTATGGGGAAAATCCGCATCAACATGCAGCGCTTTATGTTGCGGCAGGGCAAGCTGCTGCCGGACTTGCAGGAGCGAAACAACTTCAGGGCAAGGAGCTTTCTTACAATAATTTGGTGGATTTGGATTCGGCGTGGCAACTGGCGCTGGAATTTGAGCGGCCGGCGGCGGTGATTGTGAAACACAATAATCCCTGCGGCGCGGCGGAACAGGAAACGCTTGAAGCGGCATATTTAGCGGCACTGGAATGCGATCCGGTTTCCGCATTCGGCGGAGTGATCGCTTTCAATCGCGCGATGGATGCGAAGACCGCGGAAGAAGTTGCGAAATTATTTGTGGAATGTATTGTGGCGCCGGGATATGACGCGGCGGCGCGAGAGAAGTTCGCGTCGAAGAAAAATTTGCGATTGATGGAAGTTGATGCGGCGCCGGTTGAATCCGGAATTGCGCGCAATGACCTGCAGATAAAACTGATTTCGGGGGGCGTGCTGGTGCAGACGGCGGATGATCACATTTTGCGGCCGGAAGATTTGAAGACTGTCACGAAGCGCGAACCTTCGGCCGCCGAACTGAAAGATTTACTGTTCGGGTGGAAAGTTTGCAAGCACGTGAAATCGAATGCGATTGTTTTTGCGCGTGATGGAAGAACGGTTGGCGTGGGCGCGGGGCAGATGAGCCGCGTAGATTCCGTGCGGATTGCTGTGATGAAAGCGCAGACGCCGCTGGTGGGAAGCGTGGTCGCGTCCGATGCATTTTTTCCGTTTGCGGATGGTGTGGAGGAAGCTGCGAAAGCTGGAGCGACGGCGTTTATTCAGCCCGGCGGATCCGTGCGCGATGCTGATGTAATTGCCGCGGCGGACCGGCTAAATTTGGCGATGGTGTTTACCGGTGTGCGGCACTTCCGGCACTAACTAGAAAACGCCGAAGTCGAAAAGATCGGGGAACGTCACGCCGATGCGGCGCATCAAAACTGATGCGAGGACGAAGGCAGTTAAGTCGTCGAGCTGACATGAAAACTAATTCCAAGCATGCATCGAATTTTCTTGTGGCGATGGCGCTCGCCTTGTCTGCCGGCGCATTTTTGCCCGCGCGTGTTCACGCGCAGACTCCTCCCGTATCCAAAGAAGATGACGAAGCCGACAAGGCCTATTCGATTGCCGATCAAGCGAAACGGTCGGAAGCATTTTATGACTTTACGATGGGACATTTGAACGAAGTATTTTTCGTCACGACGAATCGCGCGGACTACGCCACCGCAGCGCTGGATTTTTATAAGAAGGCGTACGCGCTTGATCCGGATTCTCCGGTAATCGGCGAGCACCTGGCGGAAATGTATTACGAAGCGCGGCGAGCTCCCGAGGCAGTGAAGGAAGTAGGCGCTATTCTACAGAAGGATCCCAGCAATCTGGCGGCGCGGCGGCTGCTGGTGCGGATTTATTTGCGCACGCTTTCCGATCCGAGCACGACTTCCTCGCAAATGGAAACAGCAATTCGTGCGATCGAGCAGCTGGAGCAAATTCGCAAGCTGGATCCGAAAGACACAGAATCGGAATTGTGGCTGGTGCGTTTGTATCGAATGACGGGCGAAACAACGAAGGCGGAAAATGTTCTGCAAGATTTGCTGAAACAGGATCCGAACGACGAAGGCGTGATCGAGCAAGCCGCGCAACTAATGCTGGACCACGGACGCGCGGCAGAAGCCATCAACTTATTAAAGGATGCAACGGCGCGCACGCCTTCCGGCAGGCTTTCGGATTTGCTGGGCGATGCGTACACACAGGTCCACGATTTCGCAAACGCGGAGATTGCGTACAACAAAGCGGTGGATCTGGAGCCGGACGAGCCGGGACATCACCGCGGACTGGCGCAGACGCTGGCGACGGAAGGAAAATTCAGCGAAGCGCTGGTGCAATATCAACTTCTGGCCGATGCCGATCCGGACGATCCGGAAAATTATTTGCATCTCGCGGAAATGCATCGCCAGCTGCATCAGCTGGATGAAGCTGAAAAAGATATCGTGCAGGCCAAGCAGCGCGCGCCGGGAAATTTGGAAGTAGTTTACAGCGAGGCGATGATTTACGAAGCGCAGGGCCGTTATTCTGACGCGATACAAACTTTGAACACCGCAGTTGCCAGTCTGAAATCCGAAACGACCGCCGCGCCGAGCAATCGGCGTTCGCTCGCAGTTCTCTACGAGCAACTCGGACGGCTCTACATTGATTCCGAAAATTACGCGGAAGCGATCAAAATTCTGGGAGACATGGCTCAGCTCGGCGAAGAAGAAGCGCGCCGCGCAAGCGTGTTGACGGTGGAAGCATATCGCGCGGCGGGAGATCTTCCGCACGCGTTGGAAGCAGCGTCGAGCGCGATTGCGAAATATCCGGATGAGCGGGAACTTCGCGTCACACGCGCGCTTTTGCTTGGAGAAAATGGCGATGCGGATCAGGCGGCGGCGCAGTTGCGAGCGTTGCTTGCGCATTCGGCCGCGGATTTAGATATCGATTTGGATCTGGCGCAGGTGTTTCAGCAAAACAAGCGCTATGACGACGCCGAAGCGGCGCTGGCGCAAGCGGAGAATCTTGCTACGCACAGCAACGAACGCGAGATGGTGTGGTTCATGCGCGGAACAATTTATGACCGCCAGAAAAAATACGATCAAGCGGAAGAACAATTCAATCGCGTGCTGAAAGCGAATCCTAATGACGCGCAGGTATTGAATTATTTCGGATACATGTTGGCGGACCGCGGCGTACGTCTGCCGGAAGCGACGGAAATGATCAAGCGCGCGATTGCTGAAGATCCGAATAATGGTTCGTATCTCGATAGCCTGGGTTGGGCGTACTTCAAGCAGGATAAGTTGGCGGAGGCGGAAGATTCGCTGCGTCAGGCGGCGCTGCGCGAACCGGGTGACGCCACAATTCTGGATCATCTTGGCGATGTATATTTCAAACGCGGAAAATTGGATTTGGCGGCGGCGCAGTGGGATCACGCTTTGACGGCGTGGCATCACACGTTGCCGCTGGACGTGGAACCAGATAAGATTTCCGCGCTCGAAACGAAAATCACAAACGTGAAGCGCCAAATTGCCCAACAGAAAACCAGCAGCCCCGCGAAGCCGCAGAAAAATTAAGGCGATGCCCTCCGTCCGTCTGAAAGCTCTCGCGAAAATAAATATGCGCCTGGAAGTTCTGGGCAGGCGCGCGGACGGATATCACGAACTGCGCACAATCTTCCAAACTATTTCTCTTCACGACACGATTGAATTGAAAGCTGCGCGCGGAAATAAAGTGGAACTGGTCGTGGAAGGCGATGCCACGCTTGCAAACGAGCCGACCAAAGGAAATTTAGTTCATCGCGCGATTGAAGCGGCGCGGAAGGAACTCGGGTGGAAGCGCGGAGTCCACGCGACGCTTACAAAGCGGATTCCTGTTGGACGCGGCCTGGGCGGCGGATCGAGTGACGCGGCGGCGGCGCTGATCGGCATGATGCGGTTGGCGCGGAAGCGAATCCCTGTAGAGCGGCTAATCGAAATTGGGTCCAGTTTAGGCGCGGATGTGCCATTTTTCCTGTTCGGCGGCAGGGCGCTGGGCGTCGGACGAGGCGACGAGATCTATCCGCTGCCGGACGGGCCGCACCATACGGTGCTGGTGGTTTCTCCGGGCGGCATAGCCGTGCCTACCAAGGATGCCTACCGCTGGCTGGCGGCCTCATTGACAAGGCGCCGTAAGCCCCCTACAATATGGTCTTTCTGCGCTCTATGTTGGAGCGCGCAGGACCCTGGTCTGCTGAACGATTTTGAGGCGGCCGTGTTCCCGCGCCATTCCCGCTTGCGTACCATCAAGCGGGACCTGCTTCGACGAGGAGCCGCAGAGGCCATGCTGGCGGGTAGCGGTTCGGCGGTGTTCGCACTGTTCCGAAGCCCAGCAATGGCGCGCCGAGCCGCCCAAGGGTTCCCGCAGGACCAGGTTTTCATCTGCGATACGGTTTCCAGGGGAAAGTACTGCCTCGCCCAACAGGGCCGCGGCGGCTTTTGATTCCGTAATTCTTTTTTTGACCCATTACTGATATGGTCGACGAAAAGTTCAAAATATTTTCGGGCACTGCCAGCCCCGCGCTCGCGGATGAAATCTGCGGGCATCTGGGAGTTACCCGCGGCAAGACCGTGCTGGGAAAATTCAGCGACGGCGAAATTTATTTTCAAATTTTGGAAAATGTGCGCGGCGCCGACGTGTTCGTCGTGCAGCCCTGCACGCAGCCGGTGGAATATCACCTGATGGAATTGCTGATGATGATTGACGCGTTCAAGCGCGCGTCGGCATGGCGCATCACGGCGGTGATTCCGTATTACTGCTACGCGCGGCAGGACAGAAAAGATAAACCTCGCGTTCCGATTTCAGCGAAGCTCGTCGCCGACTTGCTGGAAACCGCGGGAGCTACTCGCGCGCTGACGCTTGATTTGCACGCGCCGCAGATTCAAGGCTACTTCAACGTGCCGGTGGATCACCTGTACGCTTCGCCGGTGATGGTGGAATATTTTAAGCAGAAGAAGCTGCCGAACTTGACGGTCGTTTCACCGGATGCAGGCGGAGTGGAACGCGCCCGCGCATTCGCCAAGAAACTTGATGCGCCGCTGGCCATCGTGGATAAGCGCCGCATTGATGTGGATCAAACCGAAGTGATGAACCTGATCGGAGAAGTCCGCGGCCGCAACGCGCTGATTGTGGACGACATTATTGATACGGCGGGAACACTGGTGAAGACCGCCGAAGCGTTGATGGAAGCGGGCGCGACGGCTGTTTATGCGGGCGCCACGCACGCCGTGCTTTCTGGTAAGGCGGTCGAGCGCATTGCTAATTCGCCATTGAAAGAAGTGGTGGTTACAAATTCGGTGCCGGGTTCCGAGGCGGCAAAAGCGGTCGCCAAAATTAAAGTGCTTAGCGTGGCGGAATTGCTGGCGCGCGGGATTCGGAATATTCACGAGGAAACTTCGATCAGCGAACTTTTTACGTAAACGATTTGCAGGAAGCAATTTTAGATTCAGGAAAAGGAAAAACGTATGGCTCAAATTATTGTTGAAGCAAGTTCCCGCGAAGAACGCGGCAAAAATGCGGCCCGGCGCTTGCGCGTCGCAGGACAAGTTCCCGCCACTCTGTATGGCGGCAAGGGCGGCGCGATTTCGGTAGCCGTGAACACCAAGCAACTGTCCGCGATTCTGCGTTCAGAATCCGGCCACAACACAATTTTCACCGTGAAATTGCCGGATAGCGAGCAAAGCGCCATCGTAAAGGATTTGCAGGTTGATCCGGTGAAGGGCGTTCTGCTTCACGTGGACTTGCTGCGCATCGCGATGGACGTGCGCATGCGCGTGAAAGTTCCCGTACATACGTTTGGCGAGCCGCAGGGCGTGAAACTGCAAGGCGGAGTTTTTGAAATTGTTTTGCGCGAAGTGGAAATTGAGACTTTGCCTGCCGACATTCCCAGCGAATTCCGCGCGGACGTTTCTCAACTGATGATCGGCCAGCACTTGCGCGCCGGCGATTTGCCGCTCGATCCGAAGAAAATGACCTTGGTAAGCGACCCGACGCACGTAATCGCGCACGTAGTTGCGCTGCGTGTGGAAGAAGAGAAGCCGGCCGAGGCAGTGGCAGCAGAAGCGGGAGCAACGCCAGCCGAGCCGGAAGTCATCAAGAAGGGCAAGAAGGACGAAGAGGGCGCGGAAGAAGGCGCAGCGGCGCCCAAGGCCGAAGAAAAGGCTCCGAAGAAAGACAAGAAGTAACACGCCGCGGGAGAAAATCCCGCGGACCAGGCGGCCAGGGAAATGCGGCTTATCGTCGGACTTGGCAACCCGGGAATGGAATACGCGTACACGCCGCACAATCTTGGTTTTCTTGCGGTGGACAGGTTGGCCGAGGCGGGCAACATCCGCGTGGTACGGCCCGAAGCGAAGAGTTACATCGGGCGCGGTGAAATTGCAGGCGAGGAAATAGTTCTCGCCAAACCGCAAACGATGATGAATTTAAGCGGGATGGCCGTGCGGGAGTTGCTGGCGCGGCTGGAACTCAGTCCCGCGGAATTGATCGTGTTGTGCGATGAAGTGATGCTGCCCTTTGGAATGATTCGCGTGGGTGAACGTGGCAGCGCGGGAACGCACAACGGGATGAAGTCAGTCGTCAGCGGCATTGGCACCACGGATTTTTGCCGTGTGCGATTGGGAGTGCAGCCGGATCACGACGTGAAAGATTTGGCGGCGTACGTTCTTCATCAGATGAAGAATTCTGAGATTGAAGACGCCGCTGAAATGATCGATCAGGCGGCGCAGGCCGTCGAAGTGATTATGAAACACGGCGTTGGGAAGGCGATGAATCAGTTCAATCGCCGAGTGCCACCGCCGGAAGAAAAGAAATCGTAATTGCAATATTAGAATCGGAATCGAGGACACATGGAAGAGAGACTATACGACCTGATTTTCATCCTCCGCCCGGCAACGCCGGAGGATGAAATCGCGAAGATCATGAAGACGCTTGAAACGGTGATCGCCGCGCACAAAGGCACGATTGTGAAGAATGAAAACTGGGGCACCAAGCGCCTGGCCTATCGCGTGGCAAAAAATCGCGAAGGCATCTTCATTTATTTGCAGATGACGACCACGGACGGCGAAATGGTGCGGGAACTGGAACGCCGCCTGAAGGTGGCCGAGCCGGTTATTAAATATCAAACCGTGCGGCTAGACGAAGAAATGAAGCTGCAGAAGAAGCTGGTGGCGCGCCGCGAATTGAAACTTTCGCGCAAACCGCGCCGAACGGCGCCTCCGGCGGCTGCAGCACCTGCGGCTACGCCAGCGGCACCTGTTGCGCCTCCTGCTCCTCCGGCCGAACCTGCGCCGGCGGCTAGCTAACAAATTTTGCATCACAAAATTGAAACTCAGAATCGAATAACGGAATAAAGAAATCGAGAGGAAATAACACGATGGCAGATCAACAAGGTTCTCAAGCACCATCCGGCGGCGGACAGGGCGGCGGCTACGGTCGTCCGCATTCATCCGGCCAAGGCGGAGGAGGCGGACGTCCGTCACGCGATGGCGGTGGCCCCGGCGGCGGAGCTGGTCCGCGCAAAGGCGGCAAGCGCCAATTTTTTCGCAAGCGCAAAGTGTGCCGCTTCTGCGTTGATAAGATCGATTACATTGACTACAAAAAGGCGGACATGCTGAACGCCTTCGTGCAGGATCGCGGCAAGATTCTTCCGCGCCGCATGACGGGCACCTGCTCGCGCCACCAGCGCTGGTTGTGCGAAGCCATCAAACGCGCGCGCAATATCGCGTTGCTGTCGTTTGCTTCGGAATTGTAGTCCGCGCAAAAATTATTTTCAGGAGCCGTCCCGGTAATGACGGCTAAATTCTAGTTTGGAATGCGAGAAGACCCATGCAAATCATTCTGCAGGAAGATGTAGAAAAACTCGGAACACGCGGCCAGGTTGTGGAAGTGGCCGAAGGCTACGCGCGCAATTTTCTGTTGCCGCGCAAGCTGGCCATGCCCGCATCCGCGGGCAATCTGAAGCGGCTGGAAAAAATTCGCACCACGCTGGCGAAGTTGACGGCCACCGAGCGCGATGCTGCGCAGAAGGTTGCTGACGCGTTGAATACCGTCGTCATCAACCTGGTACGCAAAGCCGGCGAGAACGATCACATGTTCGGCTCGGTCACCTCGGCCGATCTCGCGCAGGAACTCGCGTCGCACGGACATACCATCGATAAGCGCAAGATTCAGTTGGCG
>DATBYL010000305.1:0-2958 GCA_036513735.1 Candidatus Acidiferrales bacterium | reverse complement strand
CCCGTCGCGCAAATCAAGCCTCATCGCGCACCAAAGCCTCTGATCGCCGAAACCGATTTCATTCCGCTCGATGACGGGCCGCCAGTAATCGACGGCACCATCGTGCGCATCAACATGCCCGACACTTTTGCCGTCCATCCGCGCCACGGACACAAAGGCCACACCGTGCCCGCCGAAGTCTTGGTGGACGAAGCCGGCCTGGTCCGCGCAATCCGATTTCTAGACGAGAATTCGCGTTAGCGAATGGAGGAACAAATATGAAACGCGCAATTTTATTTGCAGCTGCAAGTTTGCTGAGTTCCGGTGTGGCCGTTTGCATTCCGCAAGCGGCACCGGTGCCTGTGCCTGCTCCAAACGGTCAGATGCTTGTGCAGCCTAGGGCATACATTATCGAGGATCTGTACGCAAAAGGCGCGCCTTTCACCGCCGAGTACATAGTCGAGAGTAAGGGGATTCTTCGCGACGGCACGGAAATTCATTTGAAGCGCACAATGATGCGCTACCGCGACGGTGAAGGACGCACGCGGACGGAAACGGATGACATGATAAGGATCGTGGATCCGGAATTGCTCCTCTTTTACAACCTGAATAAGAAAACTTTGAGTGGTACAAAGGGTACATTTGAGAACCCCACCGAGGAAGAAACGCGCGCTCAGGCCCAAGCGCTTTTTGAAGCTCAGCAGCTGGCGGCGGAGGCCGCCAAGGGCGGCCCATACGTGACGCTTGGGTCACCAGTGACGACCGAGTCTTTGGGGACGCAGGAAATGGAAGGACTAATGGTCCAAGGCACGCGAACGACCACGATGACGAGATACGGACAAACCAACGGTGCGCCGAGGATTAAGGTGGTGCAGGAACGCTGGTATTCGCCGGATCTGAAGATCGACGTCATGGTTACGAACGACGACCCACGACAGCCCACGGTGTCAGTGATGCGATACACGAACATTCAGCGCACCGAACCGGATCCTGCGTTATTCAAAGCGCCAACCGGATACACCGTAACAGGGCCGAACAAGAGGCAGGAAGAACTTCAGTAGTGTGAAATAATGTCTACGCGAGAGGCCTTCGATCATGGGAAGACTCGGAGACACATTTCGCTCCCGCCGAAAATTTCCGGCGAGCGCGGCCAATTTTGCATCCCTCGCGATTCTGTTCGCAGTAACTCTCGCGACCGCGACGCAATGCTCCGCACAATCTCAAACGCAAACCGCGGCCTCGAATTCGCCGGCATCCACCTACGACGTCGTTTCGATCAAACCAACCAAATCCGCCACTCGTTTTGGACGATTCATAAATACCCCAGATGGCCTCACCGCGGAGAACATCACCGTGAAGGAGCTTATTCAGCGCGCCTACGGAATTATGGCCGGAACCGATGACGGCCGAATCGCGGACGGGCCGAATTGGCTGGCGACGGAACGATTCGATATTGACGCGAAAATGGATGGCGAAGCTGCCGAGGCGTCCCAGAAACTCAATCCGGATGCATTGCGGATTTTACGGCAGCAGATGTTGCAGGGGCTTCTCGCGAATTATTTCAAATTGACCATTAACCGCGAATCCAGACAACTCCAAAGATATACGATATCCGTCGCGAAGGGTGGTCCAAAACTGCAAGAAGCCACGCCCGAAGAAGTTGCGGCAAATGCCGCCAGAGTTGCAGCGGGCCGTAACGCAGGTGAGTTGTATAAGAACGTGCCCGGTGGCGAAGCATTTAAATCGTTTTCAATGACGCTGTTCGTGCAGAGATTGTCGCAACTACTGGAGCGTCCTGTCATCGATGAAACCGGGTTAAAGGGCCTGTACGATTTTGAATTGATTTGGTACGGCCCCGGCGTTGGTCCAGCTTCAGCGCCCGTCCCTCCAGGCGCAGCAGGCGTGCAATCCGCCATCCCGTCAACGAATGACGATGATGACTCCGGCGTGATTGACGCAGCCAAAAAGCTTGGATTGAAATTGGATCGCGGAAAAGGGCCAGTGGAAGTTATCGTCGTTACTCACGTCGAAAGACCCGCCGAGAATTAGCCGGAGCGCACCGTGCACCGGCCTATCGCCAATGGCTCCCAGTTCCTGGAACGACATTTCAAAATTCCGCCTACCAATCCCGCGCCGTCCCCCACCCCGCGATCGCTATGTCCTTTATTTTTCTATCCTTAGCCAGAATTCCATCCCTCCGCCAATAGTCGATTTTTCAAAAAACCCGTACCCCCCACCCCACCCTATTTTGCAATGTATATGCAAATAAAGCACTTACAGCGATCTGTGGTCGATCGTTATGCAAATAAAGGACTTAGGACGGTTTTGAACGTGTAGAGCCACCCTTGACGGTGGCAGCCGTGGTCAGAATATCTGCGGGTAGGGTACCTATCTCGACTAGTTCACTTGTCGCTGTTTCTCTATTCCATCTCTGCGAATTCTGCGTCTCTGCGTTCAGATATCTTATCTTTTCCCACCTTTTTCCGTCCCCCAAAAAGTGCATTATAATGCACTTTTCACCAATTCCCGCCCAAAACATGCATTATAATGCACTTTTTCAAGGCATTCTGCCCTATTTCAGTGCACTTTTTCTAGCGCCCTTCCACCCATTCCAGCGCCTCCACCTCATCATGTAACCGCCGCGCAATTTCGTCCGCCGGCGTCCCCGCCGAAAATCTCACCGTCTCTCCAATCGAAACCCGTATCCGTCCCGGCGCGACCCACATTTTGTTCTCCACGCGCTGCTGAAAAAGTCCGTCAATCCTCATCGCCAAAACCGGAATGCCAAGATTTGCAGCCAGCAATCCCGCGCCGCCGCGAAATTCTTGCAGCGTCCCGTCAACAGTTACTTTCCCTTCCGGAAAAACCAAAACACTAAATCCGCGATCCACAGACTCCCCCGCAAATCGAAATGACTCTCGGAATCCCGATCGCCGCGGCAAAGGGAATACATCAAAAATCAGCGCCAGTAAAAATCCT
>DATBYL010000304.1:0-3222 GCA_036513735.1 Candidatus Acidiferrales bacterium | reverse complement strand
TTTTCAATCTGCAGTTTCATCGCGACGAATGTTTCCGTATTGGAGTCCGGCGGCACCTGCTCCTCGCTCCGGTACGCCGGCACTTTTTTCCCTTCTTCTTCACCTTCTCCATACTGTCCGCGCACAACTCGCGCCCACACTTCTTCTTGGCTCATCGGCGGCAACGCGCGCAAAACTTTCGTCTGCTCCTCGCGGACGATGTTCGCGTCAAACGAGCTAGGCGGCTCCATCGCCATCAGGGTGACAAGTTGGAACAGGTGATTCGGCACCATGTCCCGCAATGCGCCGGCCTCGTTGTAATAACCTCCGCGCATCTCCACGCCCACCGTTTCGGCAACCGTAATCTGGACGTGATCGATGTACCGGCGATTCCATATGGGCTCGAAAATTCCATTGCCGAAGCGCAACGCCAAAATGTTCTGCACCGTTTCTTTGCCCAAATAATGATCGATGCGGTAGATCTGCTTCTCTTCCAAAAGCCCCAGCAATTCCTTGTTCAAAGCTTTCGCTGACGCGAGATCGTGTCCGAAGGGCTTTTCAAAAACCGCGCGCCGCCAATGTCCTTCCGATTCGGTGGTTAACTCCACGGCTTTCAACTGGCGAGTGATTTCGCCGAAAAAATCCGGCGAGGTCGCCATATAAAAAAGATAGTTCCCGCCGGTCTTCCGCTCGCCATCAACTTTTGCGAGCAAATCTTTCAGCGGACCGTATGTCGCCGCCTGGTCGAAATCTCCTGAATGAAAATACAACCGCTGAATCAGCCAATCCCGCGTTGCCGCGTCGATCCCTTCGGGCAAATATTCGGCGAGCGCGTCAGAACAATACTTCCGAAAATCCTCATGGCCGTAGGTCCTTCGTCCGAACCCTGCGACGGCGAATTCTTCCGGCAAAAGTTTTTGCGCCGCCAAATTGTAAAGCGCGGGCAAAAGTTTCCGCTTCGTCAAATCTCCGCTCGCCCCGAATACAACCATGATGCATGGAGAGCTGGGAAGACTCTCGCCGTCTTTTCCGCTTTTTACAGGTTCCGCCGCCATCCGATGTTCTCCTCGCAATTAAACTCTGCCAGCCGTTTCACGTTAGGAATCGCAACGCGCGCGTAGCTATTTCGTTTCCTTCAGCTCAATATGCCCGCCAAATTTATTTCGCATCGCGCTCAAAAGTTTTTCCGCGAATGTATGCCCCTGGCGCGAACGGTACCGCGTGAATAGCGCCGATGAAATCACTTCGCACGGCACAGATTCTGCCATCGCCGCTTCTATCGTCCAACGGCCTTCGCCGGAGTCGGCCACGTCTCCCGTGAAATCGGAAAGCGTCGGATTTTCCGCCAGCGCCATCGCCGTCAAATCCAGCAGCCATGAACTGACCACGCTGCCCCGCCGCCAAACTTCGGCCACATCTTCAACCTTAATGTTGTAGCGAATATCTTCTGGTAGATTTTCTGACGTGGCGTTCCGCAAAATATCGAATCCTTCCGCGTATGCTTGCATCATTCCATATTCAATTCCATTGTGAATCATTTTCACGAAGTGTCCCGCGCCGGAAGGCCCGCAATAGACATACCCTTGCTCGGACGTGCCGCCCATTTTTTCGCGTCCGGGCGTCCGCGGAATATCGCCAACACCGGGAGCGAGTGTCTTAAATATCGGATCCAGCGATTCCACAACTTTCTGCGGCCCGCCGAGCATCATGCAATATCCGCGCTCCAGTCCCCACACGCCGCCGCTCGTTCCCACGTCCACGTATTCAATTCCGCGTGGCGCCAACATTTTCGAGCGCCGCACATCATCCTTAAAATACGAATTTCCGCCATCAATAATAATGTCTCCCCGCTGGAGTTTCTCCGCCAGCGCTACCACAGTTTTTTCCGTTGGATCGCCCGCCGGAATCATTAGCCACACCACGCGCGGCGCAACTAGCTTCGCCACCATGTCGTCCATCGAAGCCGAACTGATCGCACCGTCCGCTGCAATCTGCTGCACGTTCGCAGGATTCAAATCGCTCACCACAACTTTGTGGCCGCCGCGCATCAACCGCTTCGCCATATTCGCGCCCATTTTTCCCAGCCCAACCATTCCGATCATCATCTGAACGCCCTTTCAAAAATTTATTATTTCAATGCTTCTCGCACCGCGCTCGATAACGCCGCGAGCCCCGCCGCAACATCCATTCCCAAATGTACGCGTAACGCCCGACGGCCACGCTCCGCCAGCACCGCAAAATCTCCGCGCGCCTGCGCCGCTTTCACAATTCCAAACGTAAATTTCTGATCCGGAATCGCCACATCCGCCGCGTCGTCGCAGGTAATTTGCAAAAATACTCCGCTATTAGGTCCGCCCTTGTACGCCTGCCCGGTGGAATGCTGGAATCGCGGACCGAATCCCAGGCACGTCGCCACGCGCTTCGCATCTCGAATGGCGATGCGAATATCCTGCAATTGGTCCTCGTGCTTCGCGTTCATTTCCACATACGCCAGCAGTGCGAAATAATCTCCGGCATTCACCCGCGATAAATGCGCTCGCAAATATCCCGCGAGCGACGCGTTCCCGGAAATTGAGCGCGTCAGTTCACCCGCATTCCGTGTATCCGCAAAAAGCCGTATCCCCGCTTCGCTCTTCCCGCCTTCATAAAATGATTTTTCAGCCGGCAGCATTCCCGTCTTTTCATATTCCGACGTAAGTTTTTTCGTCTCGATTTTGCTCGCTTCCACGTCCGGCTGGTTGAACGCGTCAATCCCAATAATAGAGCCCGCTACCGCCGTGGCAATCTCCCACCGGAAAAATTCCTGACCCAAATTGTAAATGTCGCTCACTTCAATTCGCACCACGGGATATCCCGCAGCCTCAAGCGCCGCTACCGCCGCATCCTGCTTCGAATCCGGCGCGGGCGTAAATCGCGCGTACGCGAATACTCGATCTTTCCCATAATCCGCAGGCGGACCCAATTTCTCGCGGTCGACTGGAATTAATCCCTTGCCTTGCTTCCCGGTTGATTCCGCCAGCAATTGTTCCAGCCACGCGCCCAAATCAAATATCGCCGGTGACGCGATGATCGTCACTTTGTCCATCCCGCGCTTCGCCGCCGCTCCCAGTATCGCGCCCAATTGCACGCCCGGATTTTTCTCCGGAGTAGCCGAGGAAGCCTTCACCATTTCCGCCGCGCGCTCCAGGAATTTCGTCACAGCAATTCCCTGCACCGCCGCGGGCACAATTCCAAAATTCGATA
>DATBYL010000303.1:0-3818 GCA_036513735.1 Candidatus Acidiferrales bacterium | reverse complement strand
GTTCGAGCGCGTGACGCCAAAGCTCATGAATATGGACGACCGAGCGACGTTCAAACAGATGATTTTCCGCCCACTCGATTGCTTCGCTCGCCGTGATACGCGGAGAAACTTCCGGCGATTGCCCTTTGGCCAAGCGGTTGATCTGCCACCATTCGCCCCATGACAGTTGCTTGTTCCAGATGGACTGCAATTTGACGATGCCAACGTCCTTGATTTTGCGGGCGCGTTCCTTGTGCGCGATGTTGGCGCGAATAACTTTGATATTTTGATTGGCCTTTTCCGGCTCGCGTTCGAGCAGTTCCTTTGTCTTTTCGTCAATCTCGCGGTGACGCTTGGAAAAGCGTTCGATCAATTCTTTGGAAACACCTTCAATCTCGAAATCGCCGCGCGGATTGTTTTGCACACGGTAGCCGAATTTTTGGAGCGATTTGACCAGTTCGTGATAATAGACGTTCTCAATGAATTTTTGCGCCGGAAACATTTCGCACGTCTCCAATGCTTTCCAACGATTTTCTTTCGCGTCATACGTTGCATTGAGCAGGATGCAATGACTGTGCAAGTGCGGGTCTAACGCTCTGGACGTATCATGCCGGAAAACCGCGCCGACCAGATTGAATGTGCGCCGATAATCATATTGGCCGTCCAAACGAACACGAGTCGCGGCGAACACTTCAAATTGACTCATCGCCAGACGAACTGCTTTATCGTGCGCCTCGATAATCCGTTTGTCATTGCCGACCAGCGCCGCGATTGAAACGGACTTTGGCGGTGAAATTGTGAAATCAAAAAATACCCGGCGGTTTGCGTATTCATGTGCGACGCCGCTCTTGTCCACACTGATTCGTTTTCCATTCATTCGCGGCGTCAGTTGTTCACCAGTCTGCGGATTCATATTCCTGCACAGATTCAGAAAATCCTTTTCCGTGGTGATACCGGACAATCCTAATTTCTGTGCACCTTCACCCATCCATTCGCCTAAAACCGTCCTGCCTTCCATGTAGTAATCGCCAACACGCAAATGCTCTTTGAAATATGATTCGGCATTTTTCAGCTTGTATTGCGTTTTCGATCCCAGCATGACGGTGAAGCTACACCATCGCTTTGAAAATTCTGTGCGATGCGTGGCACAAGATTTGAATGAGTCCGTGTTATTAAATGTTGGACGCTGCACTCCTTGTATTCACAAGGTCAGCCGTAACAACAAAAACAACGACAAAAAGTTTATGAATGAATCCATCGTATCAGCCGAAGCGAAAGCTCGCTTAACAGAGGCCGTCAAGAATTATACGCCGCCGCCGCCCGAAAAATATCGTGCGCTGGAAGAAGTGAAAGATTGCATCATTGAATTGCGTGACAAAAAGGCGTCGTATCAAACGATACGCACGATATTGAAGAACAACGCTGGCATTGAAGTTTCACACCAGACCATCGCCCGTTATTGCCGCGAAATGCTGGAATCGTCAAAGACAAAGAAGCCGCGTCGTTCCAAAACGCCAACAGCGGAACAACCGCTATCCGCTCAAACAGAGCCGCAGTCACGTCCGCATATCGGCCATCCACGGCCACGCGGCCCGCGCATCGCTGATTCAAAAAATCTTTAGCGCAGCAGCGCAGATGTCGCCAGTAGCGGCGACAGAGAGCGACTCAAAAGCAATCCGCCAATCCTAAAGAGCAAAAGCCTTCGGGTTCAACGTCCGCGACCAGCGCGCGTTCCGCTGCGGCGTAACGCGCCCTCGTCGCGGACGAATAATGGAAAACGCAGTCGCGTTTGCTTCCGTCAGCGGCACGGCGGCGGTCGTTGCGTTCCGACTCCGTTCCAGCCGTCTCTCCGCTACACTTCACTTTTCCGCCCGCCGAACCGCTGACCGAAGCGTCATAACAACGATGTTCTAATCAACACGCATTTGCGCATGGTCGAAACCAAAGCGCATTCGATTTGTATCACCCTTGCGGAAGCTCGTCGCTCATTTCTTTTTCGCCGGAGTGACCGGCGCGGTGAGGCGGGTGAGTTCTTTTTCCATTTCCTCCACGGTGGGCAGGCTGGAGCGCAGTTCTTTTGGCAACGCGCGGGTCAGTTGATATTCGGATACCCCGATGGCTTTCTTCACGCCACGCAACGCATACTCTGCCACGACTTTATTTTTGTCCTGACAGAGGATAAGGCCGATGGTGGATTTGTCGTCCGCATGGCGCAGGCGGTCGTCCACGACGTTGCAGTAAAAATTCATCTTGCCCGCATACTCGGCTTTGAACGGGCCGCGCTTCAGGTCAATGACCACAAAACAGCGTAGGCGCAGGTGATAAAACAGAAGATCGAGGTAAAAATCGTCACTGCCGACATCAAGATGAAATTGGCGTCCGACAAAGGCGAAGCCCTGGCCAAGTTCAAGCAGGAGCTTTTCGACGTGGGCGAGGAGTGCGAGTTCCAGTTCGCGCTCGCGGAATGGTTCGGCCAATGTGAGAAAGTCGAAGATATAGGGGTCTTTGAGCACCTGCGCTGCGAGATCGGATTGCGGCGGCGGCAGGGTGGCGTGGAAGTTATGAATGGCCTTGCCACGTTGCTCATAGGCCGCGCTTTTGATCTGGAGCGCGAGGATGTTGCGCGACCATCCGTGCGTGATGGTCTGCTGCACATACCAGAGCCGGGCACGGAGATTTTTGACTTTCTCTATCAGAATGACGTTATGTCCCCACGGCAATTGTGCAACAAGCGGTTGCATTTTTGCGAGGTCTTCGGTGACGGCCAATTGTGCAGCCGGTGTCTGCGTCATTTCGAGCGAGGTCAATTTTGCCACAGCTTGTGGCAAAATTTCAGAGGAAGATGATTTTGCCACGGGCTGTGGCAAAATTGGGCGTGCGCCGTATTCGTGTGCGAAGGCAATCATGCGCCCGATGTTCCGCTCCGAAAATCCCTTCACCTCTGGCAGCGCATTCGTGATGTCCCGCGCCAGCCGGGGAATTACGCCTGCGCCCCAGCCTTGCTTTTCCTGCATCGCAGCAATGACGCAACCGATGTCCCAGTAAAGGTGGATAAGTTCCGCGTTCGCCGCGAGCGTGGCTTTTACCTGCGCGGCGCGGATGCGATTCTTCACCGCCGCGAGGAACGGCGCGTAACCGGAAAGGCCCGTGGTGCGGGCGACATTTTTTTCCTTTGGCATCGTAGTTCGATGATGGTGACACAGCAGCGCATCCGATTTATATCATGCGCGCCTGATGATAGTGCAAGTGAAAGGTGCTAGTCAAACTGACCCACCGCCAAGCTGAAGCAAATGAGCCAATTCTGCATGAATTGCCTGATACAGATTCACAGGCTTGTCCTGAAGCATCATTTCCAAGTAAAGTTCACGCGTCCAAAATGGACAAAGAAAACTATCGAATAATTTTTACAAAACAAATTTAGCGTAGCTTTGGCTACGGTCTTATCGAAATCCGGAAGATTGTCGTATTACGAGACCAGTCAACAGCGCGCCCCATCGGGCGCGGCTGTTGCATTCTCGTAAGGGCTTCTTCCGGAGCCTCGATAGGGGTGCGGCGGTTCGCGCCCTTTCTGTTATCAGAATTTCCGTGGTTCGCAGTTGCGCCCAGCGCAATGGCTGAAAACCACAAACAAAAATCTCCGCCCGTCCGCTACGGACTCGACAATCCGCACCCGCTTTCACAACTCAAGACCGAGTTGGTGTGGGATGGAAAATATGACGAGTATGGCAATCGGCGTGCGGTGGACATTGCCGGGTGCGCGATGCCGCTGCAAAAAATTGAGACGATTGACGAGCCGCGCAGCCGTGCCGCCGCCGACGGCAATCTGGAATTATTCGATA
>DATBYL010000302.1:0-9495 GCA_036513735.1 Candidatus Acidiferrales bacterium | reverse complement strand
CCATTCTTTACCGGCGTTTCCTTCGGAGCCTGAGGCAGGGTAATCGCAAATCCGTATGCGGGAAATGTGAATTCCTTCCATGCGGATTTCTTTTTCTGCGTTGCCTGGTCATTATCTTGAGCAAATGTAATGCATAAGCATGTAGAAAACGCGACTGCAACAATAATACTTCGGCCCAACGAGGTCATTTGCACTCCGTTCAACCGCGAGAATGCTGCGCATTATATCTTGCCTCCGCATGTTCTGCGATGGCGAAGCATCGACGATCGACTCTTCAGCCAGAAGCGTTCTACAAGGGATTCCTGAATCAAATACGGTAGCGCGTGTATTGCCACTAGGTACGATCGGAGAGAGATTACGCGTGGGAGGAACCACCATGAACAACCGATATGTGGAAGCGGTCGGCCAAGAAGATCGGGAGTTTGAAGAGCTCCTTTGTCTTGCTTACCTGTTCACGCATTCGGTTTATGCTGAGGCTCCCGACGAGTGCGAGGTCCTGCTGGCAGATAATGGAGACATGTACCCGATTCTTTCCTGGAACTGAAGGGTTCGGCGACACTCGCCTGCGGGGAGTTGAGAAATAGGGGCGGGTCGTCGCCCAGACGACAAGGCTCAAGAAATTGCAGCCCGCCCTATCCACGCCGCAGTGCCAGCGGCTCTCTCACTTAAACCTTCTTATTTTTTTCGTCCCAAAGCTTCGGTTCCCACAATTCGACTTTGTTTCCTTCGGGGTCCATCACCCAGGCGAATGCGCCGTTCTCGTGATATTCGGGACCCTTCAAGAGTTCAACTCCGCCACTTTTTAGTTGAGCGATCATTTCGTCCATATTGTCGATGCGATAGTTAATCATGAAAGTCGATTCACTCGGGCTGAACCATTTCGTGCTGGGCGCTGCGACCATCCATGCCGTAGCACCCTTATCTTCGGCTTTGTCCTCGGTCCATTCAAGGGCGCAGCCACCCCAGTCGTCCAGCTTGATGCCGAGATTTTTCTTGTACCATTCGCGGAGAGCTTTCTCGTCGGTCTTTGCTTTGATGAATACGCCGCCAATTCCAGTGATTTTTGCCATTTTTGCCTCTCTCAATTAGATAAAATTTTGTTCGGGTCAGCGGACAACCTAAAGGTTCATCTCTACGAAGGCATGCCCTACGCCATCGCTGTTGTCTGCGCCGATTCCGGCCGCGCCTTTCTTCTTAGAACCGCTGCCGAGAGCAGGGTGATCGCCAATCCGACCGGGAACGGCTCGATAAATGTGAGCAGCACATTGTAAAGCGGATTCGCGTACATCACTTTCATCTGCTGCATCTCAGCGATTTGTGCTTGCAACGCTTGCGCGCTCAAGCCGGACGCCTGCGCCTTGGAAATCGTGTAGGCAGCATACTTATCCATGAAGTCCGGAAACATCGTCTTGAACAAAAGTTCCCAGGTGGCGACATAGAACACGCACGAAATCAGAGTGATGCAGATGCCAACAGCAAACGCCTTCCCGAAGGTGATGTGGCCTTCGGCCACGTTATCGCGATACGAGCGGATGCCGAAATACACTAATAGGAATGACAGCACGATTGCCGTGTAGCCAAGGATATAGCCTTTGTCGAACCCGATGCGGTCGACGAACGAAGTCGTGCCCAGCATCAGCGCCGACGAAATGGCGCCCGAAATTAACCCAAATGTGATGACTGTCTTTTTCACTTTCGTGTCCTCCGATATTTGAAGATTGTTGACTGGCGCAATCTAGCTTATCGCCCGCGAATTTGTCGTCATCCTTTTGGGTGATTTTGGCTCTGAAAGCCAAAAATCACGCTTTGGAGTGAGCTGACCACGATCAGCAGATGTCCTCCGGAGCGAATTCATGCTATCAAGCCGAATTCCTTGCCCAATTGCACGGCTTGCGTCCGGCGCTTCGCGCCAAGTTTATCGAACACGCGACTGGAATGGGTCTTCACAGTGTTCTCGCTCACAAATAGCTTCTCGGCGATTTCGCGATTGCTCAACCCTTTGGCGATTAGTTCCAAAATTTCCAGCTCGCGAGGCGTAATTTCCAGCTCATCCAGTTTTTTGGAGTTCACGGCAAATGGCTGCCCGACCGGAACGGGAATGCGCACCTCCTTCAAAACAATCTGCTTGCGCGTTAGCCGAAGCCCTAGCCAGATGCCGAAAGCGGCAAATGTTGCAGCTGTCAGCCCGCCGTAGATCTCAATCGAATGCTCGACGACCAGGAAGCGATACTCGGTCAACTTGAGCAGCGTGATGACGATTCCACCCGCAAGCCCAAACAGAATAATGTGTCGCCACAGGCGCGCTTTTTGGGTCTTGGCGGATTGCGCCGCGTTGGTGGAGGTTACAGGAGAATTCGCGGCCGGTTGCATTAGGCAAGGCTATACCATAGAACGGGCGGATACGGCCATTCGTTCGCGGATTCCGCGGATATGATATGTTGCGCGTGAGTAAGGTTTGGGAGAACGCGATTGAAGCTCAGAGCTATTCCCTGGTTGGTGTTTGCCGCTGCGATAGCGCTGGTCTGTGCCCCGCTGCTATTCGCCGCGCGAAACGCCGCGGAAAATCTGCCGCAGAGTGGCGCAGCCAGTCCGACTCAAACCGAAACTCTGCCGGATTGGTCGGACCCTGAGTTCGCGAAATTTGTTTACTCCGTCGTTTCCATCAAGCCGTTCAAAGGTGATGAAAATGGAGGAACATCGCTGGGCACGGCGTTCACGCCGGATGGCTTTACCGCAGTCTTCCCGGTGCAAGGCCTGATCTACGAGGCATACAAGACCGACCATTACAAAATTGTTGGAGGAACCGGCTGGATCCAATCCGAAAATTATTCGATTGAGGCGAAAATGGATCCGGATGTAATGGACGCGCTGCACAAGCTTCCTCCGGAAAAGCGGCGCATTGCGAGACAGCACATGGAGCAAGTGCTTTTGCGCGACTATTTTAAGGTGGTGGTACGAACGGAAATTAGAGACGTTCCGGCGTACGATCTGGTGGTCGCGAAGAAAGGTTCCAAGCTGACGCAAGCGGCCGACTCAAATCCAGCCAACCAAAAATTCAAATGGTCGCCAGACGGCGACGGCACGACGCAATCGGTGTCCGCCCAAGGCGAAGCAGCCGATTCACTGTTGGGAGTGCTATCGGCCGAGACGGGGCGGCCTGTATACGACAAGACTGGACTGTCCGGAGTTTACGATTTCAAATTGAAGTACACGCCAAAACAATATTTGATGGACTCTCAGCCAGCCGGAGACACCGCGCCTTTGCCGCAGACCGCGCCGCCAATCGAAAAAGCGCTTGAAGATCAGCTTGGACTAAGGTTGGCGCCCACGACGGGCCAGATGGAATTTATTATTATCGATCACGCGGAACGGCCAATCGGAAATTAGCGCGGCGTCCCTCGTACTGTTCAATATTGAACAGCACGAGGGACGCCGCTTAGGTATTCTCCGCCGATGCAAAAACCCAACCCTCGCAAGTTGAACTCCAAGAGAAGCCAACTCGCAATCATCCACGTTGCTAAAATTCCACTCGTAAAAGTCCTCGTCAAGACGGACATCCTGCCAGTTCTGAAAACCGAACCCCGGCTGTCATAGTTTCAGCGCGCCTAGGGGATCGCGCGCCGCCAACCAGGAGATTAGCGTTCCCGGAGAAGGCGCGGACGACCTGAAGGTCGTCCCTACGAAATCTAGTTCGATTGATTTAGAAAATCTTGGTAGGAAATTCGGCGTCTAGGGATTCGCTACGGCAGTGGTTTTATTCTTCGGGAATTCTTTTACGTTGGTAACCTTTTCACCTATAAAAGTGACGAACATCGTTACGGCCGGCGGCGTGCCGTAGATCCAGTCTTCGGTTTCGTCGCCATTGGCGTTCTTTTCGCGGATTTTTTTATCGGGCTTGCCGACGGCGGCTTCCACCATTTCGCGAGTCATGCCGACGATGGCGCGCTTTTCTTCAATAGCTTTTTCCATGGCGGGCGGAAGAGTTTCAGACCAGATCACGGCAGCCGAGCGTTGCTGGCCAAAATTCAGGACTGGCGCCAATTTCGCTTTCAATTCGTCGGGCGTCATATCAGGAATGGGTCCGCCGAAATCCAGAATCAACGTGGTGCCCGCGGGACCGCTCGTATCAGGCCCATTATTATTTGCGCTGCTGGAACTGGTTGGCAAACCGGAAATTCCGATTTGCATGTGATCGAGCCAGCTTCCGTGTTTATTTCCGCCGCCATTAATCAGAACGATGATGGAAGTTTTCTTGAACTTCATGTTGGTGATTTGCACGTTATCGCCGGGATTCACCGCGGCTCCGTGAGATTGCACAACGCGATGCAGCATGTTCTCGTCGAAGGGCTTCTCCATATGCATGATGAAGCCGTCTTTGCCGTTCGGCAGCGAACGCACCGCGTGCGCATATTCGCCGTCCACGAAACGAACGAGCGCCAATTCCGCGGGCTGATCCATTGGGCCGGACTTGTGCGAAGTGTCGTTGACGTTCTGCACTTGCCCTTGCGATTGACCGTTTCCAGAGTTAGTTGCGGGAGTCGTTGCGGGCTTCGCGTCAGGAGCCGGTTGTGTTTGCCGCGCGGGAGCGAAATTCGGCAGAACCGGCATCTTCATGCCGGCCAAAACGTCGGGCGAAGGAGCAGAATTCGCGCGCCAAGGCAGTCCCTGGGGATTATCAATGCCGAGGAGCGTAAAAAGGGCAATCGCGATGGACGCGAAACGCATAGTTGGACCCCTGCCTGCGGGCTATTGTAAATCTTTCTTCGCGGAAGTGGAAGGCTTTAATAGGCGTGTCGAAAGGAGCCAGCCGATCCCGATGACGCACACTATTGTGACCGCCGCGCCGCCTTCGGGGCCGTAATTTCCTCCCGTAAGCCAGCGCGGGCCGGAATTTTCTGTAACGAATAAGCCGGGGCCGAAATTAATTCCGCTGACGGGCAGCGAAACCATTGTGCACAGCACCAGATTCCATGACCAGTGCAGGCCGATCTGCATCCACATCGAGCGCGTTCGCACATACGGAATGGCCAGAAGGATCCCGGCGAGCGCGGTATTTAACGTAGAAAGAAATGTTGGATTGGGATTTGTTAAATGTGCCGCGCCGAAAATTATTCCGAGGATGATCAGCGCGGCCGGAGTGCCGACCGACCACATGAGCCACTTGAAAGCGTATCCGCGGAAGGCGAGTTCTTCGACAGTGGCGGCGATGGCGAACAGGAAAATGTTTGCACCGACGAGCCGCCACAAATGCAGCGAGTATCCGCCGATCGGAGAATAGTGAACAGAATGAGTGCCGGCGAGGATTGCCATCACAATTAATTGCAGCACGGTTCCGAACGCGAGGCCGATGCCAAGCTGCGTGGCCCATCCGGACTGAAAAGTTAGACCGAGCGTGGAGAAATCATGGTGGTCTATGAAGCGAACGAAAATCCAACTTAGGCCGAGAAATGAAGCGGTGAGAACAACGGAACTCCAGAAGAGTTGCGACCAGAATGAAGCGTCGTGCACGTATTCGTTGAATACCGTGGCGACGACGACTTGGATTGCCAATACGCAAAAAACGAAAAGGATTACGCGGACGTAGTAGCGCAGGCGGCCGCGATCGATTAGAAATATCCGCTCGCCCAGGCTGCGCGGACGCTGGGCTTTTGGATTTTCTGGACTTTCTAAGAATGATGGAGTGGACATGGAATTAGTTTGCGGCGAAATTGCGCGCGCGTTCAAATCATGTTAGCGCGTTGAGGCATCGTTACCGCGTCACTTTCACGCGCACGCCGGTGCGGTCAATGCGCATCGGCAGAATTTCGCCGCCCGCCCCGCGCACAGCCGATTCCACGCGTTCGCGCGCTTGCGGATCGATCAATAGAGTGACGCAGCCGCCTCCGCCGGCGCCGCAGACTTTTCCAGCGAGCGCGCCATTTTTCCGCGCGGCGCTAATGATGTTGTCGATCACTGGCGTGGAAATATTCGGCAGATTTTTCCGGCGAGCGTGCCACTCCGCGCGGATCAATCGGCCGACTTCGTTCCAGTCGGGGCGAAGAATCGCGATTCTTAATTGCTGTGCGATTGCGGAAATTTCCGCTAGGTTGCGCGTGATTTGTCTATCGCCATTAATTTGCGCCTGGAAAACTTCCCAATTATTAATTCCGGATTGGCGCGGTTTTCCGGTGTAGCACAAGACGAGGCGCGACTCGAGTTCGCCTGCGTACACTTTCAGCGCTTCGCGGAATTCGCCGCCCGCGCGCAGATGAATCGCGCTGGTGCCGCCGAACGCCGGAGGGTAATGATCCTGCGTGCCGGTCGGAACTCGAATCACAATCGCTTCCGCGTCGCGGCTGATGTGAATCCAGTCAATGCGGCTTTGACGAGTGTTGGTTAATTCATCGAGTGCGGCGCAAATTGCTACGGCCATCGCGGAAGATCCGCCGATGCCCGCGCCAGCCGGCGCTTCGGAATCGGTCGTGAGAGTGAATCCAACTTTCGGCTCGAAAAGTTTTATGAGATGCGCGAGCAGTGGCAGCTTGTAATTTTTCGCGCGCGCCAAATCGGCGAATGACGCGAAAGTTTCGTGGCGGCGCGTGTCTGTCGAAATCAATGTGATGCTCTTTGATTTTTGCACATCGATAGTGCACCGCGCGTAACGCGAGATCGCGCAATTCACCGTGAGCGCCCCTTCATGAAATAAATAGAGCGGCCAAATGTCCAGCGTGCCGCCGGCTAAATCGATTCGTGTTGGCGCCTGCGCTTCGATGCGCATACTGTTTCACTCCGCGAACGTCGCGCAAGTATACGCATCACATTCGCGCGGAACAACGCGTAAGATGTGGCCGGAGACGGATGTCCTCTCGAACGAACTTGTCTTCTGGATCGAACTTGTCTTCAGGATCGAAGATCGAAGGTCCCAATAGATTTCCCGTCGCGCGCCGATTCATGGCGGGATTTGAAGGCACCACGCTGCCCCGTGAAATGCGCGAATTGCTGGCGCAGGGACTCGCGGGCGTGGCCGTCTATGCACGAAATTTCACAAACATTGAAAAATTGGCGCAGCTGAACGAAGAAATTCGCACAGCCGCGAATGGTCCCGTGCTGATCGGCATGGATCAGGAAGGCGGAACGCGCTTCTCGTTGCCCGCGCCATTTACCCAATGGCCTTCGCCGGCGGAGCTTGGCGCGCTGGGTGAGGCGAATGCCGTACGCGAAATTGCGCGCGCGATCGGACGCGAACTTTCCGCCGTCGGTTGCAATTTAAATTTCGCGCCGATGCTGGACCTTCACATAAATCCTTCAAGTCCTGTGACGATGGTACGCAGTTTCAGCGCCGATCCGGCGCTTGTCGGATGCATGGGCGCGGCATTTCTTGAAGGACTTGCGGAGACTGGCGGACTCGGTTGCGCGAAACATTTTCCCGGTCACGGAGACACCTACGTGGATCCGCATAAAAATTTGCCGGTGTTTCATGGAACCGCTGAGCGGCTGGAACAAGTTGAACTTGTTCCCTTCGCCGCTGCGATCGCCGCGGGCGCTGCGACAATCATGACCGCGCACATTCTTCTGCCGAAAATTGACGCCGAATTTCCCGCTTCGCTTTCGCGCACGATGCTTACAAACACTTTGCGCGAGCGCATGAATTTTCAGGGATTAATTTTGGCGGACGACCTCGGCATGGGCGCAATCACCAAGCGCTACGCGCCGGGCGAAGCGGCCGTAGCAACCTTCGCGGCAGGCACGGATATTGCGATGCTCTGCCATGACTCCGCGTTAATTCCGGAAGCGCTTGTGGCGACGGAGCGCGCACTGGCGGAAGGAAGACTATCACTGGAAGAATGGAATCAAGCAGGCGAACGGATCAATCGAGTGCTCGCAACGATTGGTCCGTCGAACAAAATTCCCCTTGATGTTGTCGGCTGCGCGGAACATCAAGCGCTATCAACTCGAATACGCGAAAAAATCGCGCGCGGCAATTAAGAACCAGCAGCCCGCGCCGACAAACGCTGCGACGGAGTTTGCTTCGATTCGCTCTGCATGGATTTTTCGTGCGCAAGATTCGCGTCGAAACAGCGGCGGCATCGCGCTTCGTACATTCCGCCCGCGCCGACGACAATTAAATCTTCGGAAGCCACGAGCCTCTGCGTATGCACCGCGGGATTTCCGCAGCGCATGCAAATCGCCAGCAACTTTGTAATTTCTTCGGCAATCGCCAACAGCGTCGGCATCGGCACGAATGGACGCCCCAGATAATCCGTATCGAGTCCCGCGATGATCACGCGCTTGCCCATATTCGCGAGCTTCGTCGCTTCTTCGACGAGCGGCTCGCCAAGAAATTGGCCCTCATCAATTCCAATTACTTCCGTGCGCGGATCAATTTTTTCCAAAATTTCAGAAGCCTTGGAAATATTGTCCGAGCGAATCCCCAATCCCGAATGCGAAACAATTTCCGTGGCCGAATAGCGCTCGTCGATTGCCGGCTTAAAAATCTGCACGCGCTGACGCGCAATTTCCGCGCGGCGCAGCCTGCGGATCAGCTCTTCGCTCTTCCCTGAAAACATTGGGCCTACGATCACTTCGATCCAGCCCATATTGTGTTTGACGATATCCATGCGCGCCCCCGTTCTTTCAAGTTAGCACAAGCCGCTTGTGGAAATTGCAGGAAAACATTCCACTACAAAAAATCCAGCTAATTTTATTTCGTTCGCGAATGTTGCGCGTCGTAAAAATTCGCGTTGAAGAAGGGAGCGAACGCGCTCACCACTGCCACGCGAAACGCTTCCTGCCGCGTAATTAAATTTTGTGTCAGCACTCCCCACGCGCCTTGCGCGTCGCGAATTCCCTGCTCGCCGGCATAGGCGTCAATCACGACGGAAAGTTCCGTGCCGCGCTCGATCACTTCCGCAGCGAGCGCGTCTGGCATTTGCACCGCGCCGGATTGTCCAAACGCGCCGCACCCATTTTCATCCGACACGTAAGCCCAACTTTGCAAGAATACTAAGCGCTTGCCATTTTCTTCGACAACGTCCAGCCCACCTTCCAATCCTACGAAATATTTCCAGGATTCGCCGCGATCTCGCGCCAATTTAACCAGCGCATCCGCGCGAAAACGCGCACCGGCCATCAGCTCCGCGCGAGAAATCGGCGTGTGGCTCACGCCGCTCGGCACTTCCTCGCCGACCACTTCAAATTGTGCGTTGGAATCGAGTATCGGCCCGAAAATTGCGAGCGCTTCGCGAACTGCATTCAACTTAGGACGTCGCGTACTTCCCACTGCAACAATAATTTTTTCCACAATCTATTCCCCGAATCTTTATGGGGCGCGCGCCTTTCTATTTCCAAAGCTGCGCTTGCTTGTGCGCGCCGTAGCGTTCATTCAGAAATTTCTTCAGCGTGTCCACGGAGTCAAACACTTGATCCGCGCAACCCAGCATCCATCCGCTGATTTGTTCCGTCTGCAATGAAGTGACGAGATAAACGGGAATGCCCTTGCGATACGCGATCGTCAAT
>DATBYL010000301.1:0-5430 GCA_036513735.1 Candidatus Acidiferrales bacterium | reverse complement strand
CTTTCGGAAAGTTTTGATGCGCTGGGATTTGGTTTTAGATTTTCAATTGCTGGAGCGGAAGTGACTTTCATATCGGATGCGGTTAGGACGCGGCCGTCTGAAAGCAGAAGGACGAAGGGATTTAGCGGAGCGCCTAGAGATTTTTGGGCGAGGAGATCGCGGAATTCGCCGGCGGAGAATTTGTTGTTGGAGATTTGCCAAGTGGCGCGGAGAGCTGAATTTGAAATGGAGAAACTGTTTGGGGTGATGCGGGCTTGCGCGGGGCCGGGATTTGGTTGGAAGTAGACGGGAGTATTTTCCTGGGCGGCGCAGGTTGATGTCGCGATGATTATGGAGGCAGCGAGAAGCGCTGCGCGGCAGAAATATTTTTTAGAGTGAGTGAAATAAAACATTGCGCGTGCCTCCGATTGAAATACAAAAATGCTTCAGCTTATCTAGCCGGGACTGATTCGGGCGAAATCGTCGGTGCGTCGGAATTATTTTTACGCCACAGTGATCCTGCGAGCATGCCGATTCCAGCCAGTAAAAATGCGCCTAATCCGGCGTAGCTAGCCGGGACCTTGAAAAAGAAAAATGCGATTGTCGCAACTGCGCCGCCCGCCATCGCTAGATAACCGCCGAGGATGGAAGCGCGCTTCCAATACAATCCGGCGATCACGGTGACGAGTGTTCCGGAAAGATAGATGCTGGCGGTCATATTCAAATAAAAATAAGTTGGGCCGGGAAGCGTGTACCAAAGTCCCCAGACCATTACGAAAATACTGACGAATAAATTTGCGACGCGATTGAGCATAACTTGCTGGCGCGATGACATGGGGCGGCGGCGCAGCGGGAGAATAATATCCTGCGCGAGAATGGAGCTCCAGCCGAGAAGATAGGAACTGTTCACGGACATGGTGGCGGCCAGCATTCCAGCGACGACGAGGCCGAGAACGCCGGAGGGAAGAACGGTGGCGAGCATTCGTGGCATGGCTTCGAGAGAATTTTGGCCGGAGCCGAGCAGGGCGAGCGCGGCGATGCCCCACATCATGGGCATCATTCCCCGGCCGAGAAAAATAAATCCGGCCCAGGAAAAAACTTTTTTGCTGATCTCGGGACTTTTCGTGGAAAACGTGCGCATGGCGGTGGTTTGCCAACAGGTGTGCACGGCCATCCAAACGAGAACCTGAAAAATAATATACGCCCAGCCGTATTCCGGATTTTTTAGCGGACTGAATCCGGCGATGCCCATTGTATTTTTTACAGCGTCAAACATGTGAGTGATTCCGGCGGCGCGAAGAGACCAAATGGTGACGAGAATTGTGCCGACGCTGAGCGCGATGAATTGAATGAAGTCGGTGATGACGATGGAAATCATTCCGCCGAGAACGGTGTAAACGAGTTCGAGAAGAAGAATGGCGGTCATGACGGCTTTGATGTGAGAAAGAGAAATGCCGGAAATAATTGCGAGGAAAGTTCCTTCGACGCGAAGGAACACGCCCATATTTAGAATTCCGCCGATGGCGACGAGAATTCCGGTGAAGACGCGGAGCCTGCGGCTGAATTTCACTTCAAAAAATTCCGGGACGGTCATCAATCGCATGGCGCGAAGACGGCGGACGATGAATCCGGTGCGTCCGATGGCGATCATCACGACGCCTGCGATGAGGCCATTTATGAATGCGGCGTAACCGGTTTTGTAGCCAAGCTCCGCGTAATACATAAATGTGATGGTGCCGATTTCGGTGGCGGCGAGAGTGGCGATGCCGATGTAGAGGCCGAGTTCGCGTCCGGCGACGAGGAAATCGGAAATTCCGCCGACGAATTTGCGGCCGTACAAACCGGTGAGCATGGTGGCGAGAACGTAGACGCAGACGATGGCCCAATCGAGCGAGGAAAAATGCGTGGCCATTATTTTCGCTTCGATTCCGCGCGAAGATTTGCAAACATCTCGCGCAAATCTTTCACGCCGCGAATTGCGACAACGATCGCGATGACGGCGAAGGCCGATCCGGCGATTACGAAGTTGGCCATCCAGAAGAAATACCAAGCGTTCATAAATTAGGGCGCGATTCTAGCGCGAAAATCATGGGCTTAGTGGAAGAATTGTTCGCCTGCTAGTATGTTTGCGAAATGACTGCGACCAAACTTGTCGATCGAGCGGTAATACTCGCGCGTGGGCTGGGCACGCGTATGCGAAGTGATGCGGAGAGCGCGAAGCTGGATACGTCGCAAACTGCGGCGGCGGATTCTGGAATGAAAGCGATGATTCCGTTTGGGCGGCCGTTTTTGGATTTTGTGTTGAGCGGACTGGCCGACGCGGAATATCGGAGCGCGTGCATTGTGATTGGGCCGGAGCATTCGGTTGTGCAGGAACATTATGCGCAAATTAAGCCGACGCGCATCGACGTGCAATTTGCGATTCAAGAGAAGGCGATTGGCACGGCTGATGCGGTGCTTACGGCGCAGACATTTGCGGGTAGCGAAGAGTTTGTTGTTTTGAATGGGGACAATTTATATCCGATGGAAGTTCTTGCAGGGCTGCGGGATTTGGGCGAACCGGGCGCGGTGATGTTTGACGAAGAGTTGCTGGTGCGGAATAGCAATATTCCGGCGGAGCGTATTCGGGCGTTTGCTTTCGGCAAAGTGGATGGCAATGGATATTTGACGGAACTTGTTGAGAAGCCGGATGCGTCGAGTGCTGCGGAGTTGCGCGTTGGGTCGCTGATCAGTATGAACTGCTGGAGATTTTCTTCGGAAATATTTGCGGCGTGCAGGAGCGTGAAGATTTCCTCGCGCGGAGAATATGAGTTGCCTGTGGCTGTTGGTGAGGCGGTGCGCGGCGGGATGCGTTTGAAAATTGCGCGGAGCATGGCGGGAGTGCTGGATCTTTCGCGGAGATCGGATATTGCGGCGGTGGCGGAGCGATTGAGAAATATTCAGGTGCGTTTGTGAGCGGCGAAATTACGGAGCGGTTGATTCGCGCGGGAATGAGCGCGTCGGAGGCAGCGCGGAAAGAAATATTGTTTGAGGCCGCGGAAGACGCGCTTCCTACCGAGAATACGTTTCCAATTATGCGCTGGTTTGTGCCGGGGCGGATTGAAGTTCTTGGGAAGCATACGGATTATGCGGGCGGGCGAAGCATTTTGTGCGCGGCGGAACGTGGGATTTGCGTGGCGGCACTGGCGAGGGCGGATTCGGTCGTTAATATAGTTGATGCGGTTGATGGGCGCCGGCTGAAGATTGATTTGTATCCCGACATGAAATTGCCTGCTGATGGATGGGCGATTTATGTGATGGCCGTTGCGCGGCGCGTTGCTCGAAATTTTGGTGGCGGATTGCACGGAGCGGATATTGCGATTGCCAGTGATTTGCCGCGCTCGTCGGGGATGAGTAGTTCGAGCGCATTGATCGTCGCGATATTTTCGGTACTGAGCGAGATGAATGGACTTGGGGAGCGTGCGGAGTATCAAGCAAATATTAGTAGTGGTGAGGAACTGGCGGAATATTTGGGATGCGTTGAAAATGGGCGGAGTTATCGCGATCTGGCGGGAGACAGAGGCGTAGGTACATTTGGAGGGAACGAGGATCACACGGCGATTCTTTGTTGCCGCGCTGGAATGCTGAGCCAGTACAGTTTTTGTCCGGTGCGGCCGGAGCGGACGACAAAATTTCCAGCGGAATTCACATTTGTGATTGCGAGCAGCGGAGTGGAGGCGTCGAAAACGGATTCGGCGCGGGAGAAATACAATCGCGTTAGTTTGGCTGCGGCGGAGGTGCTGGCGGAGTGTCGAAGAAAATTTGGCGTGCAGTTTGCGACGCTGCACGCGGCGGCGATGAGTTCCGCGGATGCTGTGGAACAAATTGGTTTGGCGATGGCGCTTTCAGCGAATTCTGAATTTTCGCCCGAGACGCTGGTGGACCGGTTCTGCCAATTTGTTTTGGAGTCGGAGAAAATTATTCCGGCAGCGAGTGATGCGTTGGAGCGCGGCGATCTGCGGGCGTTTGGCGCGCTGGTGGACGAATCACAACTCGGCGCTGAGCGGGGGCTTGGCAATCAAATTCCAGAGACGATTGAATTGGCGCGGATGGCGCGGGAACTTGGCGTGGTGGCGGCGTCATCGTTTGGAGCGGGATTCGGTGGGAGCGTTTGGGCGATGGTTTTGCGAGCGGATGCGGAACAGTTCTGCGCGCGATGGAGAGAAAAATATTTCTCGCGATTTGGTGGAAGGGATGTGGCGGGCAGCGAATTTTTTATTAGTGCGGCGGGACCGGGGCTGCTTAGATTGTGAGGTTCGTGTCCGGAAAAATTTTATTGGACTGTTAGCGTGACTGTTGTTGTGTGAACTAGCGAGCCGGACGTGGCTGTGACGGTGATTGTGGATGTGCCTGCGGGAGTGCCGGTTGGAGGAGGCGGAGCTGTGCCACCGCCGCCGCATCCGATGACAGTGATGGCTAGCAGCGCCGCAACTGTGATGAACGTTGTTGGGGCGAAGCGGCGTTGACGGTTGTTCCTGTCGAAGAAAATTAATCCGAGCAAAATTGTGGCGAGCGCGAAACTCCAGAGAGCGAGTTGAGGCGTGGTTCGCGGAGCGCGCTTGACGGATGGTGGTAATGCGCCGCGCGCAGTGGTGGCGATGGAAAGAGTTGTAGTTGCGGCGGTGGCGCCGGGAGTGACGCTGGTTGGACTAAATGTTGCGCTGGATGCGGATGGCAATCCGGAAGCGGAGAAGGTAATTGCATTTGGAAAGCCGCCGGTTGCGGGCGTTGCGAAAATTGTGAACGTTGCTGTCTGTCCGGCGGTGATCGTGGCCGTGGAGGTTGGCGCGGTGAGGGTGAAGTCGATTCCTGTGCCGGTTAGCGTGACGGTTTGCGCGGATGGAGATGCGTTGTCGGTGAGCGTGAGAGTTGCAGGGCCGAATGAGCCGACGGATGGCGGAGTGAATGTGACGTTGACGACGCAAGTTCCACCACCTGGAACGGTTGCGCCGTTGGTGCAAGTTGTGCCGGAGGCGACGGCGAAATTTGCGGCGTTGGTTGCGGTGATGGTTGGAGCGGAAGTGAATGTGAGAATTGCGCCGCCGTTATTGGTGACGATGATGGATTGCGCGGAGCTGGTTGTGTTGACGCCTTGATTCGGGAATGCGAGCGCGTGCGTGGAAAGTGTTGCGGTGGGCGGAGTGAGGATTGTGGTCACGTCGGTGGCGACGTCATTCGTCGTGATGGTTTCTCCTCCGCCGGAAACTGTTGCGGTGTTGGTGACGCTGGCCGGAGCGTTTGGGGCAACGTTCACTGTGAGAGTAATTGGCGGATAGCTTGCGTTGATTGCGAGGACATTACTGGTGGTGCAGGTTAGCGTGGCGAGAGTGCACGTCCATCCGGTGCCGGAGATTGCGGTTGCGGTGAGGCCGGTGGGAAGAGTGTCAACCACGGCAACGGTCGCGGTTGTGA
>DATBYL010000300.1:0-6893 GCA_036513735.1 Candidatus Acidiferrales bacterium | reverse complement strand
CCAAATCTCCGCACTTTCAGGCAGCCTCATGTTTGAAGGACGCCGCGCATAACTCACCGGTTTACATCCAAGCTCACGACATAGGAGAATTGAAAATATTATTCGCAAAAAAATAAAGGCGGCGCGTCTCACCATCCGAGTGTGTCGGACGGGCGAGGCGTGCCGCCTTTAGCGTTTCGCTAACTTGCCTGCTTACAGCGCCGCTGGGCTTAGCGTTGACCGACCGCGACGCTTTGAGTAGGGCGGCGTGCGATCGGTGGAGCTGTCATGCGAGCAGGTTGAGGCATAGTCCGGATAGACGCCATGTTCGGGCTGGGCATTGCCGAGCCAACGTGGTCGCTGATCGCGGCGAGACGCTTCAGAATGGACTGCCATTGTTCCCAGTCAAGCTGACGAAGGAACGGACGCAGACCTTGAATGAAAGCGTCTTCGAGAAGCGCTTCGCCGTTGGATTCCGGAACGAAGAAGCGATTCAAGCCGACTCCCAGAGCTTCGGAAATCTTCTCGAGAGTGCCGAGGCTGGGCGTCATCTGTCCACTTTCAATGCGAGAAAGATAGGAGCGCGAGACGCGAGAGCGGGCCTGTAACTGGCTCTGCGTCATGCCCCGCGATTCGCGAAGCTGGCGAATGCGCTGACCGATATTTTCAACGGTCTCACGGTTCGGCCACTTCTCGAAAAGCTGCCGTTCGTCGCCCGGCAATTCCTGCGGCGCCGGAGGAGGAATTAGAAATTCCACCTTAGGAGGCAGCATATGCAGGCAACGCCGGCAGACGTCGTTCTTGGTGCGATACTGCACCAAGCCGCACGTCTTGCAGCGTGTTACTTCACGATCAAGCTCGGTTGAGCTGGTGTTTACGAGATTATCCGACACGTGTGCCTCACATATTCTTCTGGCATGCGGAGGGAGGAACTAAGGTATGACCCTTAGAGGGGGAGACAGAAACAGGCGCAACGGCATAATGGAGGCAACGCGAATTCATGTCAAGTGCTTTTTTGCACATTTCTGATTTATTTTGAGGAGGTACAGTTTTTCGTGCCTGATATACCCCTAGAACTGCCTAGAAACGCCTAAAACTGCGGTAATGTATAATTTCGGTCATTCCGGGCAGAATGAAACCGCGTTCGGGACTGTCCTTAAGTACAGGTTTAACGCACAGGAGAGACGATGAATATCAGCCGCAATGGCGCATGGGATTTGCTTTGCGAGTACACGCAGAATGAAAGTTTACGGAAGCATGCGCTGGCGGTTGAGGCGTGCGTCCGGGCATACGCGCGGAAGTTTCACGCTGACGAGGAGCTGTGGGGAATCACCGCGCTGCTGCACGATTTCGACTACGAGCGCTGGCCGAACGACGCTCATGCGGCGGACGCGGAACATCCGTTTGGCGGATCGAAAATCTTGCGCGAGTGCGGATATCCTGAAGAAATGATTCACGCGATTTTGGCGCACGCGGATTACACGGGGGTGAAACGCGAAACTCAGTTGGATAAAACATTATTTGCATGCGATGAGCTGGCGGGATTTCTTACGGCGTGCTCGCTGGTGAAGCCGACGAAAAGCATTTTCGCGGTGGAAGCGGAGTCTGTTATTCGGAAGATGAAAGATAAAGCGTTTGCGCGCGGAGTGAGTCGAGAAGATGTGCGGCGCGGGGCGGAGGAATTGGGCGTGCCTTTGCCCGAACATATTTCGTTTTGCATCGAAGCGATGCGGGATGTGGCGGAAGCGCTTGGGTTGGAAGGGATTGTGGCGGGAGTTTAGCGAGACTATTTTTCGCGCGTCGGGTTTACTAGAGTGCAGGACGCGCAGTTAAAAGCGCTCTCGTCGTCCAATCAAAGTGAGTCAATATCTTGTAGTTGGGCATCTGAATTTGCAGAAGTAAGCACAGGCCAAAAGTCTGAATCCAAGTTTGGCGAGATTTGAATTTTTGCGCGCACGCTTGGGTGGACTAACTAATCTACGGAGGAGATATGACGAAGACACGTTGGTTCTTAGCTGCGTTCGTTGCCGCTGCGATGCTGATGTTTGTTGGGGGCAATGCGTTTGCGCAAGAGCGGCACGACCATCAGTGGGATCGGGAACATCCTGCGTTTGATGATCACGAGCGTGTAGTTGTGAATGGATGGTGGGGCGAGCATCGCGCACATCCCGTGGTCGGATTCCGAGTTGAGGACAGGCTTCCGCGTGATTGGGAGCCGCGATTGCAAGTCGGGCTGGTGTTCGATGCCGGCTGGCGCGCGCGATTGCATGACGTTCCGCCTGACTTGTATCGCCGATTGCCGCCACCGCCGCCGCACTTCGTTTATTACGTTGTAGGCGGACACGTTGTGCTGGTGGACCGTCGCAACTGGCGCGTAGCGGACGTGATTCACATCGAGATTTAGATTTTCGAGAACAGGAAATTGCTTTGTTGCCGGGCCCAGTGTTAAGCGCGCTGGGTCCGGTTTTTGTTTGTGCGCAAATGTGCGCTGATTTGCCGCTTTTCGAGCAGGAACTTGGCGTTCCGCGATATAATAGACAATCCCAATGGCAGAGAAAATGAGAGCCGGAACACCACTTGTGCGCATATCGGGGAACGGTGCGGAAGCCGCGCCAGCGTTTGTCGCTCATGTGTCCAGCATTCCGCGGAAGAAGACTTATGGAGTTCGCGTCGGGAAAATCATGGTTGGCGGAGGCGCGCCGGTTGTGGTGCAGTCCATGACGAATACGGATACAGCGGACGCGGATTCTACATTTCAGCAATGTTTTGAATTGGCGCAGGCGGGTTCGGAGTTGGTGCGAATCACTGTGAATGTGCCGGAAGCTGCGGCGGCGGTGCCGGAAATTAAACAACGATTGCTGGACGCGGGGTGCACGGCGCCGATCATCGGAGATTTTCACTACAACGGGCATGTGCTGCTGAAGCAATATCCGAAATGCGCAGACGCGCTGGATAAGTATCGAATTAATCCGGGAAATGTTGGCGCGGGAAAAAGGCGCGACGAACAATTTTCCACAATTTGCAATATCGCGAGGGATCACGGAAAACCAGTGCGCATCGGAGTGAATGGCGGCTCGCTGAATCAAGAGCTGGTGATGCGCAAGATGCAGGAAAATACGGACCGCGATTTGGGATTCACGTCGGAAGAAATCATCAATGAATGTATGGTGATTTCGGCGCTTGAATCCACTGACCTGGCGCTGGAATGTGGGCTGCGCAACGATCAAATTATCATTTCGTGCAAGACATCGCGTCCGCTGGATTTAATTAAAGTCTATCGCGATCTTGCGTCGAAGACGGAACAACCGCTGCATTTGGGATTGACGGAAGCGGGCATGGGATTGAAGGGGTCGGTGTGGTCATCGGCGGCAATGGGAGTTCTGTTGCACGACGGAATCGGCGACACGATTCGCGTTTCATTGACGCCGAAGCCGGGCGGCGATCGCCGCGAAGAAGTTTACGCCGCGTGCGAATTACTGCAAGCGCTGGGGCTGCGAAGTTTTGCGCCGAGCGTGACGGCGTGTCCGGGATGCGGGCGCACGACGAGTGAAACTTTTCAGGAGCTGGCGGAAAATATTCAGGGATACATCCGCGAGCAAATGCCGACGTGGAAGACGCAGTACGAAGGCGTCGAGGAAATGAAATTGGCGGTGATGGGATGCATCGTGAACGGCCCAGGCGAATCGAAGGCTGCGAATATTGGAATCAGTTTGCCGGGAACGGGCGAAGAGCCGCGATGCCCTGTCTATATTGACGGGCTGCACTTCACGACGCTGCAAGGAAATTACGATGAGCTTTCGCGCGCGTTTCAGGCGCTGGTGGATGACTATATTTCTACGAAGTTTGCCCGCAGAAGTGAAACAGTTCAATCCTGACGCAGCACAGTCGCTTTAAACTTCAACATGAGCCGAGGAAATTTCCTTGTAGAGTTCGCCCGCACGAGCGAGCGCCTCGGCTACGTTCTTGCAGATATTTTCGCGGCCGACGTGTTCTTCAAATTCCGATTGTTGCATCAGGCGAGAAGGCTGTTCGGGCGCGCCGCAGAGAATTAATCCCCGGCCGGAGTTGCGGATCTGGTCGGCAAAATTTTCGAGCGCCTGAAGGCCGGTTGCGTCAATCGCGGTCATATTTCGCAAGCGCAGGATGATGACGGGCGGCAAAGTAGAAAGCTGGAGTAAAACGTTGTCGAGCTTATCCGCGGCGCCGAAGAGAAATGGGCCGTGAATTCGGAACACCGTGACGTATGGCGGAATTATTTTGTCCTGCAAGCTGTGAGCGCGGCCGTATTCGATATATTCGGACGTGACGCGAGACACTTTCGTGGTGGCTGTGACTTTTCTGATGAACACGAGAGCGGCGAGAATCATTCCGGCTTCGACGGCAACGGTGAGGTCCGCGAAAACGGTGAGCGCGAAGGTGACGAGCCAGGTTCCAATTTCCAGCGGCGACAACTTCAGGAGTTCGGGGATTTCGCGCCACTCGCCCATGTTGTAGGCGACGACGAATAATATGGCGGACAGAACAGAGAGCGGAATAAAACTGGCCAGGGGAGCTGCAAACAGCAGGATGGCAAGTAGAGTGAGCGCGTGGATCATTCCTGCGACGGGAGTACGCGCGCCGGAGCGGATGTTCGTCGCGGTGCGTGCGATGGCGCCGGTGGCGGGCAAGCCTCCGAATAAAGGAGAGAAAATATTCGCGACACCCTGAGCGATCAGTTCGACGTTTGGATTGTGTTTGTCTCCGCTCATGCGATCGGAGACGACTGCGGACATCAGAGATTCGATGGCGCCGAGCATTGCTACGGTCATCGCGGGAGCGAAAAGCGGGCGAATCATATCGAAGTGAAATTGTGGAATGTGGAGGGAAGGCATTCCGGAGGGAATTCCGCCGAAGCGAGTGCCAATGGTTTCTACGGGCAACTTGAGAATCCAAACTAACGAGGTACCGACGAGAAGCGCAATGATGTATCCCGGGATTCGTTTGAAATATTTCGCGAATACAATAATGATAAGCAGCGCGAGGCAGGCCAGACCGGTTTCTTGAAACGAAATTGTGTGGAAATTCCGCGCGAGTGTTTCGATTCTTCCGAGAAACTCGCCAGGCACCTTGTCCACTTTCAGGCCGAAGAAATCTTTGATTTGAGTGCTGGCGATTATGACGGCGATTCCGTTTGTGAATCCGACGACCACGGGCCGGGGAATGTACTTGACGGTTGTGCCGAGGCCCGTGATGCCAAGGATGACAAGGATTGCGCCAGCGAGGAGGGTGCACATGTAGAGGCCGTCAACGCCATAGCGCGCGACGATGCCAAATACAACCACGACGAATGCACCGGTGGGCCCGCCAATTTGTGTGGAAGATCCGCCTAGCGCAGAAATCAGAAAGCCTGCAATGACGGCGCAGTAAATTCCTGATTGCGGCGACATGCCCGAGGCGATCGCGAAAGCCATAGCCAAGGGAAGAGCGACGAGTCCAACTGTGACGCCGGCGATTGAGTCGGCTAGGAACTGGCGCTTCGTGTAGTGGCGAAGAGTGAGAACAGATTTCGGCAGCCAATCATTCATGTTAAACATGTGCTGCGATTAGTATAGGCCGTCGAGTAGGCGTGTGCCGCTGACGTCGGACACAGTTTCCGCTGGGCTATCAGGCGCGCGGGAGTCGGCGCATCCCTGTGATATTCTTAGCGCTCATCTGAGTGCTTTAATTTTTGGAGCGGGGAATGAAAATTAGCCGTGAGGAAGTTTTGCGCGTGGCGGAGCTGGCTCATTTGGAATTGAGCGAGGCGGAAGTTGCGAAATATTTGACGCAACTGGATTCGATTTTGGATTATGTCGCGAAATTGAATGCGGTGGATACGTCGAATGTGGAACCGATGACGCAGGTTGTGACAGGCTCGACCGGTGCTCATGGAGATCCGAATCCTACCTTCAGAGAAGATGTTCTGGTCCCTTGCGATATTTCGCGGGAAGTTTTGGAGAGGGCGCCGGATGCGGCGCCTCCATACTTTCGAGTTCCGAAGGTGATTGAACGCTGAAGTTGGAGCGATTGAAAAATAAAAGCGCACAGACATGCATGTCTATGCTACTGCTTGTGCAACGCGATTCTTAGTTTGTGAAGGGTGAATTGGTGGCGAAGAGTACGGAAAAATTCGAGCGATGGACGATCGGCGCGATTCGCGACGCGCTGATTGAGAAGCGCGTTTCGGCGCGGGAATTGGCCGAGGATTATTTTGCGCGAATTGCGCAGGAGAATCCGAAGCTGAATGCATTTTTGGCGCTTTCGCCCGAACGAGCCTTTGCGCAGGCGGCGCGCGTGGATGCAATGGTTGCGAGCGGTGGGCCGTTGCCGCCCCTGGCAGGAGTTCCTATTGCGATTAAGGATGTGATCAGCACGCATGGAGTGACGACCACTTGCGGATCGCGCATTTTGGAAAATTATGTGCCTGCATATGACGCGACAGCGGTGGCGCTGCTGGAGTCCGCCGGCGCGGTGATGCTGGGCAAAACGAATTGCGACGAATTTGCGATGGGCAGCTCGAATGAGAATTCGGCGTACGGGCCGGTGCACAATCCAGTGGCGCTGGATCGAGTGCCGGGCGGATCGAGTGGAGGATCGGCGGCTGCGGTTGCGGCGGGACTGACGGTGATGGCGCTGGGCACGGACACGGGCGGATCGATTCGTCAGCCGGGCGGATTCTGCGGAATTCCGGCGCTGATGCCGACGTATGGACGCGTGTCACGCTACGGATTAATCGCTCTGGCGTCGTCGCTGGATAGGATTGGTCCTTTCACGACGACGGTGCGGGATGCGGCGGAAGTGATGAACGTGATTGCCGGACGAGATGCGAACGATGCCACTTCGGCGAGCGCGGAAGTGCCGGACTTCACGGCGGCGTTGGGCGAGTCAGTGGAAGG
>DATBYL010000299.1:0-9139 GCA_036513735.1 Candidatus Acidiferrales bacterium | reverse complement strand
GCGTAAGAACGAGCGTGCCGCCGGTTCCGTAAACGCGAATCTGTTCGCCCTCAAAACGATTTGTTGTGATGGAGCTGAAAGAAAATGTGCGGCCGCCGGGATAGCGGAAAATTGCTTGCACGTTATCCGGAACCTCGCGGCCGTCTTTCCAGTAAACGATATCGCCCATTCCGATCACAGATTCTGGAATTGCGTTGAACGCGTAATTCACAAAATTCGCTTCGTGCGTGCCAAGCTCGCAGAGCAATCCGCCCGAACACTTTTTGTACAAACGCCAATTAATTAATTGCTCGAGCGCCGCATTGTTCGGATCGGGAACAGGACGCCGCCAATTCGAGTTGCGATGCCAGTAAGCATAAATGTGCGTGACCTCTCCGAGTTTCCCCGAATGAATTCTGCGCAGCGCCTCTTGATACCACGGCGCGTAGTGGTATTGCGTTCCAATTTGATAAAACTTCCCCGAGCGTTTCACAGCCGCCACGATACGGTCGCACGCGTCCACAGTTAGGGCCATATCTTTTTCAGCGTACACGTGACGCCCGCTCTGCACCGTTGCAACGACGTGCTCTTGGTGAAAACACGGGGGAGTGGCGACGATTACGGCGTCGAGACCTTTCTGATCTAGAAGTTGGCGATAGTCTTTGAACGCGGGAATTTGTTGCCCGGTAATTTTTCTCACTTGATCGAAGCGCGGCTCGTACACGTCGCACATTGCGGCAATGCGCACGCCGGGAACGCGCAGAAATGCGAGCATGTCAGTTTGGCCGCGGCTGCCGGGACCGATAATGCCGAGACTAATTTGATCCGAAGGGGGCACGGGACGCGATTCGCCTAACGCAGAAAGCGCGCCGACTGAATTTAGCGTTGATGCGGCGGCGATTGCGCCGGCTGTCTTGCCGAGAAATTCACGGCGATTGATCATTGTTGTTCCTCTTTCATAATTGCGACTTCCGAACCTTGGCGCGGCAAATTATTCAAGGTTGTCTCCGAAGTGCCCGGCCAGCGCCATTGAATCACATTTGATTTCCGCGGCTCGCCCAGCACCCACATGCCACTGGTGCCCGGAATTTCGCTGAGTAACTTTTCAGATTTCTCCGGGCCCATCACAAACATTATTAATGAAAGCGCGTCGCTGTCTGTGGCGTTTGGCGTGATCACCGTTGTTTGCAAGGTGCCTTGCACGGGTTCGCCTGTGCGCGGATCCATAATGTGGCAATAGATTTTTCCATTCAGCGTGAAAAACTTTTCGTAATTGCCAGATGTGGAAAGGGAAGTATCGCGTAGCACGACGGTGGAAATAGAATGGGCGCGATCGCCGGGCCGCGGAACTTGAATCGTCCAGCCATTTTTTCCGGGAGGCGCGCCCATCGCGTAAATTGTGCTGGAGCCGGCGTCAATCAACGCGGTTTTCACGCCTGCGTCGCGCAAAAGATTCACCACGCGTTCGACCACGTAACCCTTTCCAATTCCGCCGGGATCGAGCGACATTCCTGGCATATCAAAATGCACGGTGCGCTTTTGCGGATCGAGCTGAACGTGTCCCCATCCGGTAGATTTGCGCGCCGCCGATAATTCTTCCGGCGTAGGATAGTGTCCCTTACCGCGAAAAAATCCCCACGCGCGCATCAGCGGACCGACGGTAATATCAAACGCGCCGCCGCTTTTACGGCTGAAGTCCATTGAGGTCTGCAAAAATTTGAATACTTCCGGATCGGTCGTCACAGTTTCATTCGCAGCAAGGCGATTGATGCGCGAAAGTTCGCTCGTTGGGCGGTAATCACTCAAGGCTTCTTCGACTCGCTCGATTTCGTCAAAGGCAATTTCAAAATATTCTGACGCCTGCTCCTGATTCGCAGCGTAAACAAAAATTGTGAATGTGGTTCCCATCGCCGGACGCGCCTGCGAAAACATTTGCTCCGGCGGCGCTGCGTTCATAGTAATTGCAATTCCGAATAACGCGACAAAGAATACTCGGGCGCAGAACGACAAGTTCATCGGCAATTTGCTGACGCAGCCATTGCTATCCGGCCGCTCCGGGACCAACGGCGACTACGTAATAAGCACACGGCACCGTCCCCGGATTTTTTATTCCGTGCATATCATTTGAAGCCGCAAAGCCAACGCCTCCGGGCCCGATGCGAAAACTTCTTTCATTTACGGTAAATTCGGCGGTGCCTTCGCGCATCAGCCACATTTCAGAATGCTCGTGGCGATGCGGCGGATGTGGGGCGCCGCCCGGCGGCAAAACTGTTTCGTGAACTTCCACGAATTCTCCGGTGGCAAGTTTTCCTTTGAATACAGCACGAGCTATCGAGCCGGTGGCCGAAGTTTTCGGTTCCAATTTATCAAACGGAAATGCGCCGGATTCGAGCGTGGGAATGTCCGCCGCGAGCGCGTCCAACTTCAATGCGCCCGGCAACAGCAGAGCCGGCAGCAGAGCACCCAGGTCACGCCTTCTGATTTTCATGTTCGCCTCGGTTCTATTTCGCCCGCCAGAATTCTTCCATCAAACTATTTCGCCCCGGGGAAGTTCCAACCCAAGGAACTTTTCCGCGTTCGCGAAACAAATATTGCGCACCATTTCGCCGACAAGTCTTTCGTCTTTCGGAACTTCGCCGGCTTCGATGTCATGCCCCAAAAGATTACAGAGCACGCGGCGGAAATATTCATGACGAGGGAAGGACATGAAAGAACGCGAATCCGTAAGCATGCCGATGAAACGCGAAAGCAGACCCGTGTTGGAAAGCGCGTTCAATTGCCACTCGATCGCTTGCTTTTGATCGAGAAACCACCAACCGCTGCCGAATTGCATTTTTCCTGCGACGCTTCCATCTTGAAAATCTCCAATCGCAGTCGAGAAAACATAATTGTCGGCCGGATTCAAATTGTAGATCACCATTTTCGGCAGCGAATGTTCCTGCTCGAGAAGATCCATATATTTGCAAAGGGTGGCCGCCTGATTCCAGTCGCCAATGGAATCGAAACCTGTGTCGGGGCCGAGTTCCTTCAAACGGCGAGTGTTGGCGCTGCGCAGCGCTCCAAGATGGAGTTGCTTAGTCCAGCCGCGTTTCGCATCCAAGTGGCCGAAATAAATCATGAGAAATGAAGCAAATCCATCATGATCATCCACCGTGGCTGCACGGCCGGCGCGAGCTTTATCAAAAATTGCCGCGGCCGCGTGATCGGAACATGGATTCGCGTGGCAATAATTCAGTCCGTGATCGGAAAGGCGTCCTCCAACAGCGTGGAATGTGTCATGGCGCTGTTTCAGCGCGTCAAGAAAATTTGTGAAGGAACCAATTGAAATTTTACTCGCGGCCGCAAGACGCTCGACCCACGGATTGAAAATGGCGGGATTATTTACGAGAAGCGATTTATCCGGGCGAAATGTTGGATACACACGGAATGCTTTCTCGGAGGCGTTGATCGATTTGTGATGCGCCAGATCGTCACACGGATCGTCCGTCGTGCATTGCGCGCGAACTTTGAATTTCTTCAAAATTCCGCGAGCGGTCAGCGGGCCTTCTTCAAGCATTTTATTTGCGCGATCCCAAATGGAACGCGCCGAATTTTCGTCGAGAAGTTCATCAATTCCGAAGTAGCGTTTCAGTTCCAGGTGCGTCCAGTGATACAGCGGATTGCGAAGCGTGTTCGGAACTGTTTTCGCCCAGGCCTGAAATTTCTCGAAAGGCGATGCGTCGCCAGTGCAAAACTTTTCTGCAATGCCATCGGCCCGCATCGCGCGCCACTTGTAATGATCGCCTTCCAGCCAAATTTCAAATAAGTTTTTGAAGCGGAGATCCGCGTCGATATCGGCCGGTGAAAGATGCGAATGATAATCGAGAATCGGCTCGTCGGCTGCGTAATCGTGAAAAAGTTTTTTCGCCGTCGCCGAATGAAGCAGGAAATCTTCGTGGATGAAACCCATGTGGTTCTCCTGTTAAAGCAGGAGAGAGTGTTGCCGGGGCGGCTCGATTACGAGCCGAAATAAATTGAAGCGCGAGCCATGCCGAACCACTCAGCGCCGTGAAACTATTTCCCGGGGCGTCTCTCCGACTGCAAAAACAACTCGTTCATCATCCGCGATTTCTGCGCGCCTACGGATCGCGGCGCTAACACTAACGACAGCATTGTTTGAGTCAGGCGGGGCGCCCCAACACCCGCTTTGAATCTGCTCTGCTGCAAAGAATGTTGCGCCGCAGCGCGTCCATCTTACAATAAATTGTCAGCAGAAGGCGCGTTGATTTCATTCAGAATGACGTGAAAAAAGTTGCTACGCGGGAGATAAATTCCTCTCAGTTCGATATATGATAGCGCCGAATTCTGAATTTCAGAATGCCGCCCGTGGGGCAGCGGGCTGCCACAGCAGGATCGGACCGATCGAGGAATTCGCTGGATGAAATTTTTGCGGCGATAATCGGCCATCCGCGGATGGAGCTTGCGAATGAATCGGCGACGCCCCAGGAATATCGCGTTGTGTTTTGCGCCTAACGCGCTGTCCGCCCTTACGGTTTCCTTCGCACTTTTCTCCCCAGCTATTTCGGCAAACGCAGCCCGCGTGAAAGGAAGCCAAATCCAATGATTCGCATAGCGATTTTGGCGTTTGGAATTGCACTGCTACTTGCGATTCCGGCGGCGCAGAAGACCCGCACTGTTCGCATTGGATACTGCGGCGGAATAAGTGATATTGATGCAGTGCGAGCAGCCGGATTTGATTACATCGAACTCCGCACCGCGGAAATTGCGAATTTATCTGACGCAGATTACAACCGGCTCGTTGAAAGAATGAAAGCGAATGGATTTCCTGTGCCGACCGCGTATCAATTTATCCTTGGGAAAATGAAAATCACGGGGCCGGACATTAATAAGGATGAGCAGATGGCGTATTTCCGCGAAGCTTTGGATCGAGTTGCAAAATTAGGCGCGCGGACGGTTGTGGTCGGCAGCGGCACGGCGCGGCAATATCCGGAAGGATTTTCTAACGAAGAAGCGTTCCGTCAACTGGTGGATTTCTTTAAGCGACTTGCGCCCGAAGCCCGCGGCAGAAATATTGTGATCGCGATTGAGCCGCTGCGCCGCGGGGAATCCAACATAATTAATAGTATGGGTGAAGGTCTCCAATTAGTTGAGGCCGTGGGTGATCCGAACATTCAACTGAATTTGGATTTCTATCATCTGGAAAGCGAAAAAGAAGATCCGGCAATTATTTTGAAAGCGGCGAGCCACATTGCGCACGTCCACATGGCCAATCCGACTGGCCGAGTTTTTCCTTTGAAGTGGGACGAATATAACTACGCTCCATTTTTCGAGAATCTTCGCAAGATTGGATACGACAAGGAAATCAGCGTCGAAGCATCAACGAAGGATTTTCCAAATGAAGCGCCACGCGCGATTGCATTTTTGCGCAACGCGATGGCCGGGGCGCGCTAACTCAAATGATTCTTCCGACCGATTCGCAATTTTCACAAAAGTCTTCCGGGACGCATGGCGGATTCCAAGTCACTGCGACGGCGTTCACAGTTTTATTCGCGGTAGTCGGTTTCGCGCTGTGGGGCCTTCCTTATTATTACGATTTCATGGTGCAGCAATTCGGTTGGACCCGCGGTCAAGTCACGTCTGGAAACGCGCTGAGCAAACTTGTGATTGGGCCCGCGTTTGGATTTCTCGCGGGATGGCTCGTCGACAAATTTGGGCCCCGTCGATTGATGATGACGGGAATTTTGATGGCAGGCGTTGCGCTGGTCGGATTGGGAAGTATTTCGACGCTGGGAATGTTTTATTTTTTCTATCTGATTAACGCACTCGGATACGTTTGCGGCGGGCCGTTGCCAAACCAAATTTTGCTTACGCGGTGGTTTGATAAATCGCGCGGAAAAGCGATGGGCGTCGCGTATTTGGGAATTGGATTGGGCGGCGCAGCGGTGCCGTGGGTATCTCATTTGCTAGTGCAGCATTTTGGATGGCAGGCGGCGCTGAAAATCTTGGGAATAATTATTGTGGTGATCGCATTTCCGATGGCATTTTTTGTCAAAGAATCTCCGGATGCTGCCGCGCAACGCGTAGCTGTTCGCACGCGTGCGCCGCAGAAACTTTTGAGTGGCGCGTTCAAGACGCCAGCATTTTATTTGGTGGCGCTCGGAAGCATGTGCTCAATTGCAGCGGTCAGCGGCATTCAGCAGAATCTGAAATTGTTTTTGAGTTTGGATCGGCATTTCTCGCAGGGCGAAACGACGCGGGTAATTTCGCTGATTTTGGCGTGCAGCATTCTTGGACGATTGTTGATCGGCTGGCTGGCCGACTTGCTGCCGAAAAAATACGTTATGCTGATCATCTATGTGCTGGTAGCAGCGGCGATCCCGTTTCTATTTGCTGGCGGGGGACCAAACACTCTTTACGTGTTTGCGTTCATATTTGGAATCGCGCTGGGCGGCGACTACATGATTATTCCGTTGATGACTGCAGAAATTTTCAACATGGGAATTCTCGGCAGATTGCTGGGTGTGATTCTTACCGCCGACGGTGTGGCGGAAGCGGTTTCGCCGTGGTGGGTGAGTCATCTGCGAGACACGACGGGAACTTATACTGCGGGATTTCTTTTGCTGATCGGAATTGCGTTGCTCGGCGCTACCGCTGTTGTGATGCTTCCGCGCAGGCGCGCCGAAGTATGAGCGCGGATCACATTCTGCGAATTGGCAGCTTGCACGATGTTGCGGGCCTGCAAAGACATTTAAGGTCTCTCGAATTAAATCTCCCATGCGACATCGAAATTTTGCACGGAACGGAATCGCCGCTGGCGCAGTCGATTGCGCGCGGCGGAATTAAAATTGGAAATCGCATCGCAATCCATCCGATGGAAGGATGGGACGGGACTCTTGACGGAAAACCGACGGATTATACGATTCGACGATGGCGGCGTTTTGGAGAAAGTGGCGCGAAATTAATTTGGGGCGGAGAAGCCGTTGCGGTGCGTCATGAAGGCCGCGCAAATCCGAATCAACTTTTGGCGTCGAAAAATGCGCCGGAAGATCTGGCGCGCCTGCGGAAAGTCTTAATTGAAGCGCATGTGCGCACGACTGGTTCCGATGATGGGCTGCTGATCGGATTGCAATTGACGCATTCCGGGCGCTACAGCAAGCCGAACGCACATGACCGGCCGGAACCGCGAATTTTATATCACCATCCGATATTGGATCGCCGGTTGAAATTGCCCGCGGATTATCCGCTGATGTCCGACGGCGAAATCGAATCCATCATTGCGGATTTTCATCGCGCGGCGAAGATGGCGTGGGAAATTGGATTTGAATTCGTGGACATAAAACATTGTCACGGATATCTGGGCCACGAATTTCTAAGCGCGCACACTCGCGAAGGAAAATATGGCGGAAGTTTTGAAAACCGCACAAGATTTCTGACAGAGATTGTTGAAGGCGTGCGATCTGTTGCGCCGGGACTAAAAATTGGCGTTAGGCTTTCGGCGTTCGATATTGTGCCATTCCGAAGTGATCCGGAAAAAAGCCCGCCGGGAAAATTTGGGCCGGGAATTCCGGAAGAGTTCGCGCAATCAATTCCGTATCGCTGGGGATTCGGAGTGAATGAGCAAAATCCGACGGAAGCGGATTTGACGGAGCCGATAAAATTTCTTTCGATGCTGGAAAAGTTGGATATTCGGCTGGTGAATTTGACGGCGGGAAGTCCCTACTACAATCCGCATTTGCAGCGGCCGGCAATTTTTCCGCCGTCGGATGGATATTCGCCGCCGCACGATCCTCTTTTGGAAGTTGCGCGGCAGATGGACTGCGCGCGTGAATTGAAGAGTCATTTCCCGGAGTTAATTTTTGTGGGAACTGGTTACACGTACTTCCAGGATTTCTTGCCGCACGTTGCGCAGGCGGCGATTCGCGAAGGCTGGATTGATCTTCCCGGCTTGGGAAGAATGGTACTGAGCTATCCGGGAATTTTGTGGGACGCGATGAACGGTGTTCCACTGAATCATAAACTGATCTGCAGAACGTTCAGCGATTGCACGACTGCTCCGCGAAATGGACTGCCTTCAGGATGCTATCCGCTGGACGGCTACTACAAAAAATCCGAAATGGCCGTTCAATTGAAAGCCGTGAAGTCAAAGTTGTGAGGGAATCTCTGTGACGCCAATCGAAACGGTAATCGAAAAAATGGATGCGCGGCGAAAGTTTCGCCGCAAAGTTCAGGGGATCTCCGCAGCGCTTTTGCCTTACGAGCGTGATGGACGCGTTGCGGTGCAATCTTTTCAAAAGCATCTTGTAGCAACGCAGCGCGCTGGTTTGATGAACGCGGTGAATATGGATACGGGCTATGTGAATTTATTAAGTAACGACGAAAAACACGAAGTACTGAAATGGACGCGGGAAGCTCTCGGCAGCGGTGTGCAATTTGTTGCGGGAGCCTATATTGAAAAAGAGGAAGGTGAAGTTGTGGCGCTTTACCGCAAGCAGATGGATGAAATTGTAAAGCTCGGAGGGATTCCGATTTTGTTTCAGTCGGCGCGATTGCACGGAAAAACTCCGGCGGAAACGGCTGCGATCTATCAAGAAATTTGCAGGGGTTATGAACACGTTTTGGGATTTGAATTGGGGCGAATGTTTGCGCCGAACGGCGAAATTTTTGCGGAAGAAACTGTTCGGCGATTGATGGATATTCCTGAAATGAAGGGGATGAAACATTCTTCGCTGGACCGTCTTGTGGAATTTCAGCGGCTTGAGTTGCGCGATTTGCACCGGCCGGACTTCAAAATTTATACGGGAAACGATTTGGGAATCAATATGATTGAGTACGGATCGGATTATTTGTTGGGGCTGGCAACATTTGTGCCGGAGAAATTTGCGGAACGCGATCGATTGTGGGAAACGGGTGACGCTGGATATTTTTCGCTGTCGGATGATTTGCAATATTTGGGTAATGTTGCGTTTCGCGATCCTGTGCCCGCGTACAAACATTCGGCTGCGGTGTTCTTACATTTGGCTGGCCGGATTCCTTCGGATTTGACGCATCCGAAAAGTGCGACGAGGCCTTTGTGGGAAGCGGAGATGTTGTGGGATTGCGCGCGACGGCTGAAGTTTTAGGGCCGACGGTGAATTGAGGTGGGGCAGGGGCGGGTAGCGAA
>DATBYL010000298.1:0-6111 GCA_036513735.1 Candidatus Acidiferrales bacterium | reverse complement strand
AGCCAGATGCGGCCGCTATTCTCGCCGACGTTCGGGCGGGGATCGAGAACGTAAAGCCAACCGGATTGGGGCTTGACCCAACTTTCGACGGTGACAGGAGGGACATCCGACGCGTCGGGTTGAGCAGGCGATTTTTCTTCCGCAGGAGGTACGGCGATAGCAGTTTCCTTGACGCTCTCAACTTCCTTAGCCGTGCCAACTTCTTTCGTCGTACCAACTTCCTTTGCAGTACCAACTTCCTTTTCCGTCTGATCGGCATCCTGCTGCTGCAGCTTCAACTGATTCACGGCGTCAGGATCCAGCGTGCCCTGCCCGTTTGGATTCGCCACGGGCACGACATCCGGCGCGGATGGCAAACCGTTGGTTCCCTGTTTTTCTGAAAGAATTTTCAGGCCTTCATCCGTTCGTGCCTGCAAATCATTCGCGAAGTCCTGCAAAGTGGAGACGCGCATGCGAACTTTTGCGCCGGGACGGCAATCGGAATTTTTGCTGGAGAGAACGCTTACGGCGACAGTGTTGTCGGCGTCCGGAGAATCTTCTAAGCGGGAGACGATGTCTCCGGCAGAGAGCGAGCACGGCTGAGTGCCGTCATAGACCTGAAGAGGCGCGGACACGACGAAAACCCGCTGGTCGACTGAGAGCGCGGGCGGCGCCTGATCGCTCGCGGAAGCGGGCGCCGGCTGCGGATTGCCGGCGGCCATTTTTTCGGCTTCAAGTTGGCGCTGCACTTCGCCGGCGATTGTCTGGCGCATTGCGGGCGTGATGGTGGCGCTGTTGTATGCGTTGGCATCAGGCTGGTCGGAATCTTGAGGAAGCGCGGCCGGCGGAGCGTCGGAGTTTGCCGATTGCTGCGAGTCGTCAGCTTCCTGGAGATCCTCGGCGATTGCGTAGTCCGTCAGCCACAGAGACGCGCTGGAATAAAAAGGAGCGGGCGCGAAATAACCGTTGAAAAACCACCACGGATTGCCCCAGCCCCATCGCCAGTAAACCGGCGTAGCCCATGGATTATGCGCCCAGAAATAAAAGCGAGGACCAAAGTAGAAGGCGGGAACGTATCGCTGATAAACGATTCCGCGATAAGTGAAATTTTGGTAGACGCGGACATACGAGCGTCCGCCGACGACATAAGTTCGCTGCACAAACCCGGGGCGTGCGAGCGGACGTTCGACGAAGCCGGAAGAATGGCCGATGCCAACAACTCTTACACCGCCGGGGCGCGTGGTAATGACTCGCCGGCCGTATGGCGTACGACTGATGGTGACATTGCTGGTGCGTATGAATCCGGGCTGTCCGCTGCTGCCGCGCACGACCGACGCTACACCGTTGTGAGTTTGGATTTGCTGAGATGGCGGAGTGCGATTTGGGTATTGTGATTCATGCGGGCCGCTCTGCGCTGATTGGGCATCCGGCTTCGGAGAAGTTTCTTTCTGGGTCGACGAATTCTTCGGCGGCGGCGCAGGTTTATTGGCCGGCTTCTTGGCGCTGGATTTCTTTGGAGGTGGTGGCGGAGATTTCTTGTCTTTGCTTTCTTGAGCGCAGGCAATTGCCGGGATAATTAAAAAAGCGAGAAGGATTGGCCACTTCGCAAGAATTCTCTTTACGCCACGATTAAAACTCATTATTGCGTCCTCGATTCTGGGTGATCGAGCCGTCTTCGTATTTCCTTCAAGAATTAGGGCACAGTTGCCCGCATATACATAAGCATTGCGAGAGCCAAACGTTTTGCACGTGCTGGCGCGAGCTAAGTCTCAGTGCATCAATAGTTTAGCCGGCCGAGAACGGGAGATACCCAGCGGTTATTATGCACCTTTCTGGTTATTTTCAGCCGACGGTGGTGGATTTCAGCCAATGCGTCACGGGGGCGCCGAACTCGCGGGATGAAACAGATTGTTCGTTCCTGGGACGTATCAGTTGGTGCGGCGCCAAAGAATGACGGTGCCGTCGTAGTTTCCTGAGGCGATCCAAAATCCGTCCGGGCGAAAGGCGACGGAGTTCACTTGTTTTGCGTGCCCCATTAGAGTGCCCACCTGTTGGCCGCTTTCCACGTTCCACAGTTTGACGGTTTGGTCCCAACTGGCTGACGCGAGCCAATGGCCGTCTGGGCTGAAGGCAACGCCGGTGACCATATCTGAATGGCCAGTCAGTGTCCGGACAGTGTTGCCAGTGGCGACATCCCACAACTTTACGGTTTTATCTTGGCTGGCGGATGCGAGGGTCCGGCCGTCAGGACTGAAAACTACGCAGCGGACTTCCTCGGAATGTCCGGTGAGTGTGCGGATTTCGCGGCCGGTGGCAGAATCCCAGAGTTTGATGGTTTTATCGGCGCTGGCCGAAGCGATTAGACGACCGTCAGGACTGAAGGCCACCGAAAGAACGCTGGCAGTGTGACCTGAAAGAGTATTCAACTTCCCAAACGTCCTAGCGTCCCAGATCTTGATGGTCTTATCCATGCTCGCCGAGGCCAGCAAGAGACCGTCCGGACTGAAGGCGACGGATTCAACCGTGGCTGCGTGGAGCATTGAAGTTCTTATTTGTAGTCGAAGGAGCAAGCTCCACACTCTTACGAAATTATCTGTGCCGCCGGCGGCCAGCGAATTGCCGTCCGGACTGAAGGCGACCGATTCGCCGCCGCGAGCGGGCTGCTGAGTGAATGGCCCACCAAAACTCAGTTTTGAGCCGTTGGTCAAATCCGACACGTAAAGGTTGTTGCCCCCGTCGGCGGAAGCCAGAAGATGGCCATCGGGGCTGAAGGCGACGGAGACAACATGGTCGGTAGAGGTTGTGATCGAGCGGTCCTGAACAAACTGAGGCGCCGCTTCCGACGGAGCAGTTGGCCGATTGCGGATGAAGTAAATTCCGGCGACGATTGCGACGATTATTAAAAGTCCTGCGAGGCCTGGAGCCGCGCGCCGGGAAAGAGATCGCGATCGCTGAGATATTTTCGGCTCTGGGGCAAGTTGAGGTTGTGGACGCGCGGATTCAGTTTCAGTTGGCACGGCCGGAACGGAAGGGATCGGCGCGACATGAGGAATGGGATCGTCGTGAACCACGATTCGATCGAGAATAATTTTTACGGTGCCAGCCAATTGATCCAAATGTTTTTCGAGCGGAGGAGTGAGCGCGTCAAGCCAGTGAACGTTGCTCATGAAATATTCGAGCGATTCGGTGGGAACGACGTCTTCGATGCGAAGAGGAACGACGATTACACCCTTATTTACGGCGCGCTCGACTTCTTTGCGAATTTGCGGAGAGTTGTTGGCGCTGTTTGAAAACACGAGCACCATTATTTTCGATTTGTTGATGGCGTGAATTATGGAGCCGGCCCACTCGGTGCCGGGTTCGACATCGCGCGGAGCGATCCAGCAGCGGATGCCGTGCTGCTCGAGCTTGGCGCAGACGGCGTCCGCGGCGGATTTGTCGTGATGAGAGTAGCTGATGAAGACGTCGTGGGTCATGGGCGCGCCATTCGTAAAAACGAAGCCGACGCGATTCTATCATTGAGAAGGCGGGATGATAATTGTTGGGCGGAGGCGAAGAACAAAAACGTCAATCAGTCGATTCATCCCGCCCAAACCGCGGGATGGAAAAGAGTGGGCGCTCCCGGGACAGAAATTATTTCGTGGGGGGATAATCGAAAACACCGCGGCCGGATTTGCGTCCGAGGCGGCCGGCTTTTACGTACTGCTTTAGGAGTGGGGCGGGGCGATATTTATCACCCAAAGTTTTGTGGAGATATTCGAGGATGGAAAGGCGCACGTCGAGGCCGACTAAATCGACCAATTCAAATGGGCCCATCGGATGATTCAGGCCGAGTTTCAGGGCTTTATCGATATCGGCGGCAGTGGCGATTCCTTCTTCGAGCATGAAAAAAGCTTCGTTCCCGATCATGGCGTTGATGCGGCTGGTGATGAAGCCGGGCGCTTCGCGAACTACGACAACTTCTTTGCCCATGCGCGCGCCGATTTCGCGGCAAGTGGTGATGGTATCTTCGGAAGTTTCCAGTCCACGGACGACTTCTAGCAATTTCATTTTCGGAACGGGATTGAAAAAATGCAGGCCGACACACTTTTCCGGGCGGCAAGTGATGGCGGCCATTTCTGTGATGGATAAAGAGGATGTGTTCGATGCGAAGATGGCGCCGGGCTTGGCGAATTTATCGAGCAGCGTGAAAATTTCCAGTTTGATTTCCATCTCTTCGGGAACGGCTTCGATAACGATGTCCGCTTCGCGGCAAGCTTCTTCCACGGAATGCGCGGAGCCGAGTTGCGCGAAGGCGCGGTCGCGCTGGTCGGCGGTAAGTTTTCCGCGCGTGACGGCATCGTCGAGCGAAGTGCGAATGTAGTCGAGGCCGGCGTCGAGCATGGATTGCGTGATGTCTTCGAGAATTGTGCGATAGCCGCCAAACGCGGCGGCGTAGGCGATGCCGCGTCCCATGGTGCCTGCGCCAATTACGGCGATGGTTTTGACTTCCATTCTTCTTGCTCCTTATTTGCGGACGGGAAACATTCGCGCGGCGTTATCGTACAGAATTTTGCGTTTAGTTGCTTCGGATAATGGAAGCGACATAAATTTTTCGATGTTGCAGCGAATTTCCGGAACGCCGGGGCCGGGCCAATCCGTGCCCCACAAAACTTTATCGGCGATATCTTCGATGCGCGGAAAATATTCCATCAATTTGTGCGGCGGAATGCCGGAAATATCCATGTGCATATTTTTGTGGCGGCGCACCAGGAAAAAAGCTTCGTTCATCCAGAGCGGACGGCCGCCATGCGCGAGAATCACGACGAGATTCGGATAGTCAATGCTGACGTCGTCAGTGAGCATGGGATGCGCGTGAAGGTTTCGCGCGCCGGGGAAAATCGAAGTGCCGGTGTGAATCATGACGGGCATGTGATGTGCCTGCGCGCGCTCGTAAACGGCTCCAAGCGGACCGAAGCCGGTGCGATACGAATTCGGCGAATAATCCTGATGCGACGGATGGACTTTCAGTCCGCGAATTCCGAGACGCGCGATGCGATCGACTTCCGCGCCTGCGTCGGGAACGTATTTTGGATGTACGGAACCGAAAGCAAGAAGACGATCGGGCGCGATGGAGCAATAATTTGCGATCCAGTCGTTCACGGAATGATGAAATCCCATCAGATCGGGTGCGACGTAATTGATGAGGCCGGCGCGTTCGACGCCGAGCGAGTCGAGAAATCCGAGGAACGCTTTGGGGTCGGCGGAATATTTTTCGACGTCGGCATAGTCCTTGCGGCCTTTTTTGATGAGCGCGAGCGGCTCCGGCTTGAACATGTGAAGCGGCTGGATATGAATGTGGATGTCAATGATTGGCGGCGTCAAATCGGCTCCCGGTCATGTAGAAATAATTTACTTGATGAATTTCTTTAACGCTTCTTCGTCCCAGCCGAGATGAATTTCTTTTCCGCGAATCACGATGGGGCGGCGGATTAGATTGGGCTCGGCGGCCATCATTTTAATTGCCTCGGCGCGCGACGGCGGATGTTCCTTCATGTTGCGTTCGCGATATAGTTCGTTGCGCGTGTTGAGAAATAATTTGTAATCACGATCTCCGATGAGCGCATCGAGTTCGGCGGCGGAGAGTCGATCCTTGCCCATGTCGCGCGAGTCCAGCTCCACACCTTCCTCAAGCAAGAGACCTCTTGCTTTGCGGCATGATGTTCACGTTGGCTTGTTGATGAATTTAATTTTTTGCTTGGCCACAGTTTCCTTTTCTTGATGATTACAGGCGCGCTAGTAGCGCGGGACTTTTGGATCGATTTCGGTGGACCATCGTTCGATGCCGCCGGTCAATGAGCGCGCACCGTCAATTCCCTGCGAACGGAGCCACGAGGCGGCATTCAAGCTGCGCATTCCGTGATGACAATAGATGATCACTTCTTCGGCGTTCGCGAAAACTTCCATGTTCGCGGGAATTGTGTTAAGCGGAATTAATTTTGCGCCGGCAATTACGCCAAGTTGCGTTTCCCACGGCTCGCGAACGTCTATTAGAATTACGTCGGTAGATTGATCGAGTTTTTGTTTCAATTCCTGCGGCGCAATTTGAATGTCGTCCACGATTCCCTCTTCGATTTATTTCGCTTAGTAGCC
>DATBYL010000297.1:0-3034 GCA_036513735.1 Candidatus Acidiferrales bacterium | reverse complement strand
CGGGAAGATACACGTCACAGCGAAAGTGAACTACCGCAAGTTTTCGTGGTGGAATACGCAGTTTTCTTTCGCCGGCACTCGCGATCCGAAGGAGCCCGTCGCTAACGCGGCGCCAAATTTTGACGACGCTCACTATGTTTTCACCGGCGATCCGGCAAAACTTCCTGGCGGAGGCAAAGGCATACCGTCACTGCCGATTGTCGCGATGGCAGAAAATGCTGTGGATTTGAATGTGTTGCCAGCGAGCGTGGAGGAGCCTGAACCGAAGATTGTGCTGAATCGCGATGATTGGACGCGGTGGAATGATTATGGCATCGGACTGTTTCTGCAAGGCGACTTAACCGGGGCGAGCGGCGCGTTCGAAAAGATCACGCAGATCGTTCCCGATAATCCCGATGGATGGGTGAATTTGGGACGCGTTCGAGTGCAGGAAGGAAATTTACGCGCTGCTCGCGAAGCATTGGAGCGCGCGCTGTCACTCAGTCCAAAGCTAGCTCGAGCGCATTTCTTTTACGCGAAAATGCTGCGCAACGAAGGCCACTATGTTGAAGCTGCCGAGCAGCTGCGCGAGGTGCTGGCACAATATCCGCGCGATCGGGTGGTCCACGACGATCTCGGGCGCATCTATTTTCTACAGCGCCGCTACACTGATGCGGTCAAGGAATTCAGCGCAACGCTGACGATCGACCCCGAAGATCTGGAAGCGAATTACAATTTGATGCTGTGCAACACGGGGCTCGGGCGGCCGGACGCTGCGAGCGAGTTTCAAAAACGCTATTTGCGGTTCAAAGCTGACGAATCTGCGCAAACGCTGACTGGGCCTTACTTGCGGTCGCATCTCGACGACAACGTCGAGCGGCAACCGATACACGAGCACGTTTCTGCTCTAGAAGCGAAACAAAAGTCTAATGCGCCAAAATATGATGGCACCTCGGGCCGGGCGAAGGATTCGGATTGAGACGCAAAGGGCCGCAGCGCAAATGGATCATTGCAGCGTTCGCTGCCAGCGCCTTTGTGATTTTACTCGCAGCTACATACATGACCAGTCTGGCGGGTGCCGTGCAGAAAAGCGCGACATCGCCTGCTAGCACAACTGCAACGCATTTTGAAGACGTGACGCGCGCGGCAGGAATTCATTTCGTTCACAACAACGGCGCATTCGGAAAAAAGTGGCTGCCCGAAACGATGGGCCCGGGCGTGGCGTTTCTGGATTACGACAACGATGGCTGGCAGGACATTCTCTTCGTAAACGGAACCGCGTGGCCGGGACACCCTGGCCGCCACTCCACTCCGGCGCTATATCACAATAATCACGACGGGACTTTTACTAACGTGACGCGGAAAGCCGGGCTTGCGGTGGAAATGTACGGCATGGGCGCTGCGATCGGCGATTTCGACAACGATGGCTACGACGATATTTTCGTCACGGCGCTGGGGCAGAATCGCCTGTTCCGCAACAATGGCGATGGAACGTTTACGGACGTGACGAAGAAGGCCGGTCTGTGGGGGCCGCACGAATTCAGCACCAGCGCTGCTTGGGTGGATTACGACCGCGACGGCCATCTGGATTTGGTGGTCGCAAATTACGTGCAGTGGTCGCCGGAGAACGATATTTATTGCGCGCTGGACGGAAAAACAAAATCGTACTGCACGCCGGAGCCTTACAAGGGCACTTCGGTGCGCCTCTGGCACAATCGCGGAGACGGCACTTTCGAAGATGCGACGCAGAAAGCCGGACTTTACGATCCGACTTCGAAAAGCCTCGGCGTGACGGTTCTGGACGCAAATCAAGACGGCTGGCCGGACATTCTGATAAGCAATGACACGCAGCCGAACAAGCTTTACATCAATAATGGCAACGGAACGTTTTCGGAAAGAGGTGTTTCAGCGGGGATTGCGTACAGCGAGGATGGAATTGCTCGCGCCGGAATGGGTGTAGACGCTGGAGACTACGATCGATCTGGCTACCCGAGCGTGCTTATCACCAATTTTTCGAATCAAATGCTCGCGCTTTACCATAACGAGCGCAACGGGCTGTTCGTGGACGAAGCCCCGCAATCGGATGTGGGCCACGCGAGTCTGCTGACGCTTGGTTTCGGTTGCTTCTTTTTTGACTACGATCTCGACGGCTGGCTGGATATTTACATCGCGAACGGTCACATCGAAGACGCCATCGAACGAGTGCAGCCGCGCGTTCGCTACGCCGAACCTCCGCACCTCTTCCACAATCTCGGCGGTGGAAAATTCAAAGAAGTCACGGCATCCGCAGGGGCGTCTTTTGCCACACCTCGCGTGGCACGAGGAGCGGCCTACGGCGATATCAACAACGACGGGGCGCTTGATTTGCTGATCGCAAGCAACGGCGGACCCACTGCTCTGTTCCGCAACACCGGCACGAAAAATCACAGCTTGCGAATCAAGTTGATCGGAGCGAAATCGAATCGCGACGGCATTGGCGCTATTGTGCGCGTGAGTTCCGGAAGCGACACACAATCGCAGATGTTGCGCAGCGGATCGAGCTATTTGTCGTCCAGCGAGCTGATTTTGACATTTGGGCTGGGCTCGCATTCGCAGGCCGACTCGATCGAAATCCGCTGGCCAAGCGGACAGTCGGATCACTTGACAAACGTGGCGGCGGACCAGGTAGTCACAATAAGAGAGAATCAAGGCGCAATTGCGGCAAAGCCGCTGGGGAAACGTTAGAATGGTGCGTCAATTTCCTCTGAGGGCTGCATGGCGCTATTGAACTCCCGGGCGCGGGTAGTCCGCGCAATTTTTCTCTTGCTTGCGCTGGCTGGCGTGCATATCGGCGTTCTCGCCAGCACCGGGCAACAAACAAAGCGCGCTCGCGCGCCGAAATCCGCTGACCCGTCCCCTTCCGAGCAGGAAGATGCGCGAGCCGCTTCGCACGCGAGAATCATACGTGAAAATAATTTCGGCGTAGCACTGATGAACCGGCAACAGTTCGAGCAAGCTCTCGGGAAGTTTCAGCGCGCTTGCATTCTGGAGCCGCAATCGGATGTTGGCTGCGTGA
>DATBYL010000296.1:0-4897 GCA_036513735.1 Candidatus Acidiferrales bacterium | reverse complement strand
GGTGCGCGGTGGGCGAGCGGCTCCGGCGGTGACGCTTTTGATGATGTCGGATTTATTAGTGACGGTGCCGGCGGAGTGAGTGTAGATCACATCATCGGCGAAGAAGCGGTCGAAGCCTGAGACGTTGTTGGTGGCGGCGTCTTGCAGGAATTGGTTGAGCATGGTGGTTAGTTCGCGGCTAGTAGCGGAAGGTGCGGCGGTTTGCGGCGGCGCGGATGCGCGTGGCGTGATTGAGGGGAGAATTAGGATCGTGAGGGCGGTTAGGATAATTTTTGTGCGCATTGGTTCTCCTTCGCTTGTGATTGTTGGGAGAGAGTAATACGGAATTGAGGGAAATGCAGCAAAGCGTTGCGTGCAGGCGGGAAATAAAACAGGGCGGGTGATTCCCCGCCCTGAATTGTTTCCTGTTTGATGATGCTGATTCGGAACTAAGTCAAAGGCACACGGACATAAATGTCTATGTTGCTTAGATCGTTTTCAGGATGGCCAGCAGGCGCACCCAGGCTTGATCGTGCGCGGTGACGTTTGCCGGCACAGTGTTGGCCGGATCTTCGCCAGCGCGCATGAAGCCGTGGCCTGCGCCGTCGTACGTTACGGGATCATATTTCTTGCCCGCGGCTTTCATGGCGTCGATTGCGGCGGGAATGGTGGCGTCGATGCGAACATCATTGCCAGCGTAAAAACCGTAGACCGGCGCGGTTATCGGGGTGACGTCCGCGGGAGGCGGGCCGTAAAAGACGAATGCTACGGAAAGATCCTTTCGGTTCGTCGCGAACCGGAAGGATTGTCCTCCGCCCCAGCAGAATCCGGTGACGGCGAGCTTGCCATTTGCGGCGGGCACTTTGATAACGTAGTCGGCGACGGCGTTGAGATCGGCGGTGACTTGATCGGGTGGAAGCGTGCTGATGGCGCGGGTGAGATCGGCGCCGGAGAAATCGGGGGTGCCCTTTCCGTTTGGACCCAAGCCTGAAAGAAGGTCGGGGGCGATGGCGATGTAGCCATTCGCGGCGAGCTTATCGGCAACAGTTTCAACCCAATCGCTGAGGCCGAAGATTTCGGAAATTACGAGGACCGCGGGCGCTTTCGTTTTCACTTCGGGATAGACGATGAAACAGTTGACGGTGCGGTTTCCGTATTTAACGGCAACCCATTCCTGATGGCGCGTGGATTTCGCAAGTGTTAGTTTGGCCCAATCCTGAGCGAAGGCGGGCGTTAGACAGAACAGAAAAGCGAGAAGTGCGAGTGTTGTTCGTTTCATGTGCGGGATTTTACCTCAATCGTGAATTTGAAACAAAATTGTTTGGCGAACCTGACGCAAGCGAGTTCCATCCTTCAGAAATCGGCGAACTTCTCGGAGTCTGCATCGGGCATTTTTTCGAGAATCGAAATTTGGCCTGCGAGATCGTCATCGCGATGCGCCATGGTGAGCGTGCGACCGTCTTTGGAGATTGACCAGTGGTCTTTGAAATAAAATTCGCGGCCGCGGGCATTCATCCTGGATTCGATCACAAGCTCTTGGCCATTCCATTGACTGCCGCTTTGTAATTCGATTCCGCCGACGGAGTTCTTAGTTTCGGCGCCGATTCGGCAGGTGAAGATTTGGCGTTGCTGCGCGCCGTTCTGGTCGGTTGAAAGAATTTGCTGGATTACCGTCGGATCGCGATGCTCGATGTTCATCAGGATTTGTTTTGGTAGCGCGCCGCGGATTGTGCTTTTTTCCAAATTTAGTTTCCAGATGCCGGTGAAATTTGGGAGGGAGGGCGCGTCGGGCATGGGATATTTTTACGCAAGTGGAAATTGAATTCAAGAAGGCCACAGGCTGAAGCCTGTGCTACTTAATTCAAAGGCGCGCCGACGGGAATGTCGGTGCTACTTAGGCGGGCCGCCGGTTTGGGACATGGCGAAAATTAGGGCGTTGATGGATTGCGGGCTGCCGGTAAAAATATTTACTGGCGCGTGGCGATAGGAAATTATCTGGCGATAGATCAGGTCTTCCATAGTGGAATTAATTCCCCAGCCTCCGAGATAGGAGAGACGCAGATCGGCGTCAGTGTTAATTTGCGCGCCTTCGAGCCACGGAGCGAGATCAGATTTTTGTCCGGCAAAGGTGGCGAAAAGATCGGTGGCGGAGTTGACTCCGATTTCTCGGAGAGATTGGGCGACGGGCGCGTAGTCGGGACGGTCAAGGCGCGCCTGAATTTCGTCGAGATTAATTTTCAGCGGCTCGGCTTGTCCCATGAAAACCATGTCGTAACCATTGCCATCGATTGTGTTGGCCCAGACGGTGCCGTAAGGAAAAACGTCGAGAAATGTGGCGAGTTCGCTTTTTACGGTGCGAACGTCGCTCTCGTACAAAGGAACGTAGAGTGTGAAAATTCCGCCGGGATTCAGGTGATCCTTCACGGCTTGGAAATATTCTTTGGTATAGAGCGCGGCGGTTCCTTTTACGAAAACGTCAAGCGGATCGCTGGCGATAATGTCGTATTTATCTTTCGTGGTGAGCATGTAATGGCGAGCGTCGTCGTAATGAATGGTGGTGCGCGGATTGTGGAGAACGTCGTAATCCTGTTTGTAAAAATATTTAGTGGATGTGGGCGGAATCACCGGCTCAATTTCGTCGACCGTAATTTTCTGGATGCCGGGATAAGTGGTGAACGTTCCGGCGGAGACTCCGGCGCCGAATCCGATGCCGAGAACGGATTTCGGATTGGGATGGAGCAGCGCGGCGAGATGGCCGACCATGCGCTGCAATTTCATGTCATACGGTTCGGTGGTGGCCTCGACGTGGCCATTGACGTCAACTTCGATTGCGCCGTCATTCCATTGGGTGATCGCGACGGAGGAATTCATTCCCTCTCGCGTGTAGAGGACGGTGGATCTTCCGGCGTCGATGGCCATGCGGCGGCCATAGGCGATTAGTTCGCCGGGAATTGGATCGAGATCGCGTATTAGAAAGCCGGAGAAAATGATTGACGCGGTGAGCAACGCGATTACGGTGGGTGATTTATATTTCAGAATGTACGGCACCAAAACGAAAAGCGAACTAACGGCAGCGAGCCCGAGCAAAACACGTTGCGTATCCTGCGTGCCGATTTGCGGAATTAGAATCAGGCTGACGACTAGCGCGCCGATGATTGCGCCGAAAGTATTTGCTGCGTAAACGCTGCCGACTACGCGAGTGGAATCTTCATCAGAGGAAGCGGCGGCGGCGAGTGCGAGCGGAAAACTTGCGCCCCACAAAATTGTTGGAGGAAGGATGGCCCAGAGACAGCGGACCATATCGAGTTGAAAAATGTACCAGGGACTTGTGGTGAGCAGCGGATTGACGGGCCAGTATGGGAGCGAATCTGCGATCATATAGGCCGTCCACGCGATGCCGAAGGTGAGGAGAATTTGGCTCCAGCCGAGCGCGGCGCGCGGACGAACTGCGCGGACAAGCCATGCTCCACCTGCGCTGCCGATGGCGAGGCCGATCAGGAAAACGGCGAGGATAATGGAGAAAACGTAAACGGTGGCGCCGAGCAACATGCCGAGAAGTCGAGTCCAAACAACTTCCGCGCCGAGCGCGGAGGCGCCGGAAAGCGCGATGGTTACGTAGATGGGCCAGCGGGATTGCGTGTCGGCCTCGGCGCTATCTGCCATTTTAATTTCAGGCGCGGATTGAATGGGCGCGTCGGGTGAATCGCCGACGACGGCGCGATTGGGAGTGAGTCCGGCGAGCATCAAGCTGAGCAGCGCGACGACGACATTGATTCCGGCGGCCACGAATGTTGCGGTGGCCATGTTGAACACGCGCAGCAAATAAAATCCGGCGAGCAGGCAGCCGAAAACGGCGCCAACGGTGTTGCCTCCGTAAAGCAGACCCCACCAGGAAACGCCGCGCGGCGTGGATTCGATCCAGCCGACGATGGCGGGAAGCGACGCGCCCATTAATATTGTTGGCGGAAGCAGAATGAGCGCGGAGACGAGCGCGCGCATGATCATGTTTGTGAGGCCGGAGCCTGCGCCGGCGAAATAGATGCGTTCAATTAACGGAATGCAAAGTTGAACGAGAATTCCGAAGGCGGCGATGCCCAATTCCAAATAAGCGTAAATGCGCAGAGGATGTTTGCGCGATTTCAGGCGCGGCAGCCAGATGCTGCCGATGCAGAGTCCACCCATAAATGTGGCGAGAAGGAATGCGAGGGAGACAGTGGTGGAACCGATTGTTAATTGGAGAAGCTGATACCAAACAATTTCGTAGATGAGCGCGGAACATCCGCTGCCGGCGAAAAGCAGGAGGAGCAGCGGGAGATAGCGTGCGGCGTTAAAAGTGACGCCCGAATTCTGATTTGTATCATTCATAGTCTGCGGCATAGTGTGGAGCATTCTTATACACCGTGCGCGACGAGAATCAAAACGGAAATGCGCTTGGACGAGATGCGAGTGGGGAGTAGAATCCGCGAAGAGCGGTGGTGAGCGCGGATCGGCTGGGTGGCCGATTTGGAGGTGCGCATGAGAATTATTCCCTACATATTAATGACGGCGATTCCTGTGCTGGCGGCGCCTTGCGCGTTCGCGAGTGACAGGGCGGCCGAGCATTTGAGCAAAGGGATGGTGCTGGCGCAGAACGGCGATATTGATGGCGCGATCGTGGAGTATCGGAAGGCGCTGAAGATTGATCCGGATTTTGCGGACGCGCACAACAATCTTGGATTGGCGCTGGAGAAGAATAAAAATTTGGACGCGGCGATTGCGGAATTTCGAGAGGCGTTGCGCTCGGCGCCGAATGACGCCGTCGTCCATTTTAATTTGGGAATAGCGCTGCGAGCGAAGGGCGATACGGTGGCGGCGATTGCGGAATATAACGCGGCGATCGTTGCCAATCCGGAATTGATCGAGGCGCGAAGCAATTTGG
>DATBYL010000295.1:0-29870 GCA_036513735.1 Candidatus Acidiferrales bacterium | reverse complement strand
GTCCCAAGGGTTAGGCTGTTCGCCTATTAAAGCGGTACGTGAGCTGGGTTCAGAACGTCGCGAGACAGTTCGGTCCCTATCTGGTGTGGGCGCAGGAGACTTGAGAGGAGCTGTCCCTAGTACGAGAGGACCGGGATGGACTGACCTCTTGTGTACGAGCTGTCACGCCAGTGGCATAGCTCGGTAGCGAAGTCAGGAAGAGATAATCGCTGAATGCATCTAAGCGAGAAGCTCGCCTCAAGATAAGGTCTCCCAAGTCCGCTTCGGCGGACTAATAAGGCCAGTCGAAGACTACGACTTTGATAGGCAGGGGGTGTAAGCGCAGCAATGCGTGAAGCTGACCTGTACTAATCGGCCGTTCGGCTTAATCATAAAACTTTCCCAGTCCGTTTGCACACGGCTTGGGCAGTTTTTGCGGTGCAGTAAGTGCCTACCGAATTTAGTTGTCAGAAGTTAGAGGCCATTGAGGGAAGCAGCGCGAGCCGCTTCCCTCTCCCTCTTAACTTCCTGAATTTCCTGGTGGTTTTATCGCAGGGGTCACACCCGTTCCCATCCCGAACACGGTAGTTAAGCCCTGCTGAGCCGATGATACTGCACGGGTAACTGTGTGGGAACGTAGGTCGCTGCCAGGATTAATATTTAGCGATGGGCCGCTGCACTTAAGTGCGCGGCCCTTTTGCTTTTTTGCGTGAATTGCTTTCGTTGCGTGGTTAGTGTTTGTTGCGGGATTGTTTTCTGCCTCGATCTTGTTTTTTAGATTGAGGCTTTTTTATTTGCGGACGCTTTTGCTCGTGAACGGAGAGAATGGAGTTGGTGATGAGCGGTGGCGAAATTCGATCGGGAACATTACATCTGAGCGACGATGAATTTGTTCGCGCGTTTGAGAGTTGCGAGTTGGCGGGGGCGTCGTTTCATCATGCGGATCATGTGCGACTGACTTGGATTTATGTTTGGCGATTCGGTGAGCAAGGTGCGACGGAACGGGTGCTGGCGGGGATTCGGCGATTCGCGACGCATAACGGGAGTCCGCAGAAATTTCATTTTACGCAGACTTTTGGTTGGGTGCGGCTGATTGCTGCTGCGCAGCGGGAATCTGCGGGCGTGAAAATATTTGAGGAATTTATTGGGGCGCATTTGGAATTGCTGGATGTAAATGCGCTTGCGCGTTATTACTCGAAGTCTGTGCTCGATTCGCCGGCGGCTCGGGGCGGTTGGGTTGAGCCTGACATTTCTCCGTTGCCTTCACTTCACAAGTAATCCGCTTGACTAGACAAAATCCAGTTCACCAAACAAAAGGAGAAACTAATGGGAATTCTAACGGCTGCGAAGCCGGTGATTGTTATTTGTACGCGAGATCGGGCGCGCGCTACGGAATTTTATCGTGACACGCTTGGGTTGGAGCTCGCGCATGAAGATAATTTCGCGTCGGTTTTTAATATTAGTGGGATCACTTTGCGCGTTTCATTCGTGGCGGATTTTGTTGCCCACGATCACACTATTCTCGGTTTTCGCGTGGTGGATGTGGTGGCGGACGTGCGCGCGCTGCGTGAAAAGGGCGTGTTGTTCAATATTTATCCAGCATTTAAGCAGGATGAGCTTGGCATTTTGAACGTGCCCGGAGGAGATGTGAGCGTGGCGTGGATGAGGGATCCTGATGGGAATGTGCTCAGCGTGTCGAACGTTTAGAGTCAGTGTGCGGAGAATTTTCGGCGACGCGAAAGAAAATTTATGTGGGCCGTTTGTGCTCATAATAGGATGGGAGTCACATGCCTCGATACGATTGGTCGAGTCCAGTTAGCAGGCTGGGATTCGGTATGGTTGTCGCGCTTGGCGTCGTGGTATCGTTCCACGCTGGCGGCAAGCACCGCACGACTCCGATCATTTGCAACGGAGGATGGCACGCGGGGACATCGGTTTTCTTCCAACTTTTCCTCGCCGTTGCGATCGTTGAGGTTGTGGGCTGGGCAATTTGGTATCTCACGATTCGGCAGACGGTCACACCGGCACGACCCGGTATCGATGATCCGGACGACTATAAACTCAGCGGCGGGAAATTTCTTGGTCCTACGCCGTCTTATATGAGTGTGGCGCTAGGGATTTTGCTGATTTATTTTGGACTTCGGGTCGTGGGCATTCCCGATGTGTGTCCGTCGTTGGATGTCACTAGATTTTCGCTAAGATACTTCCTAGGCGGACTGATGATGATGTACGGAATTATGATGGGAACGGTCTACTTTTGGAGGGAGTTGAACGGCAGTTCCTGAAGGGCAAGCAAAAGCTCGCTGCGCAAACTAGAAGCATCTCCGGCCATGACATTCGATAACAGCGATTCAGATATGAAAAGACTTGGCGATGTATTTGGAGGCCGTAGAAAAATACTGAGTATTGTGGTCGCCTTCTTCGCAACAGTGCCGATCATATTTGGAGTTACAACGGTCGCGCAGGTCGCAACGCCTCAGACGGCATCGGCGTCGCCGGATGATCCAAAGTTTGCGGCGTTTGTTTACGATGTTGCATCGATCAAGCCGCACAAAGGTGACGATCCAAACAGTGCTCGAACCGTTCCGGATGGCATGGTTGCAAGAGACATTGCGCTTTACTCGTTCGTTGCCGCTGCATACGGGGTGGACTTCGTCTCGCTCAAAGGAGCGCCCGATTGGCTTTACCGCGATAAGTTCGATATCGACTTCAAGATGGATCCAACTGTTGCGGACACGTACAAAAATCTCAGCTTGCCCGAGCGAAAATCGGCGCAGGAGCACATGCTTCAAACGCTCTTTCAAGAGCGCATGAAACTCGCAGTCCATATTGAAATGAAAGAAGGCCCATCGTATGCGCTCGTGGTCATGAAAGGCGGCCTTAAGTTCCATCGCACTACGGACGCAAACACGACCGGCCGCAGCTTCCGTATTGAAGCCGGCGATGGTGGCGTGTTGATAGTGACTGCCCATGGCGCTCGGATCGATCAACTTGTGAATACACTGACGGGGCGAATGGGCGTTCCGGTGATTGACCAGACTAGCCTTACTGGCTTGTATGATTTCACGCTGAAATTTGCGACAGCCCGAATGGCGGCAGCCCAAGCCGCAGGAAACGGCGCTCCCGTTTCGGAGACCGCGCCTGAGCTGGCTACGGCGATACAAGAGCAGCTTGGACTGAAGCTCGAACCGACAAAGGGACCGATTAAAATCGTGGTGATTGATCACGTCGAAAGGCCGAGCGCGAATTAGCTGCGACGGAGTTGCTGCGTTACTATTCTTAAATCCATTCGATGACACTTTACTCGCATAGCCGTGTGAAAACTTTTGAGACGTGTCCGCTGCAATATAAATTCAAGTATGTGGACGCGATTCCTGAGCCGGTGGAGAACATTGAGACGTTTCTTGGGAAGCGTGTGCATGAAGTGTTGGAGCAGCTTTACCGCGGACTTTCGCCTGAGGTGGCGGCGCCTGCTTTAAAGGATTTGTTGGCGACATATCGCACGGCCTGGGATACGAACTGGCGAGCTGAGATCCGAATTGTGCGCAGAGATGCGGCGCATTTTTACAAGAGCTACGGCGCGCGGTGCATCGAGAATCTTTACAATGCGCGGGCGCCATTCAATCAGGATACGACGCTATATCTTGAGCAGTATTTGGAATTTCCGCTGGGCGATGCGGGGACGCATACGATGCGCGGATACGCGGACCGGATTTCGATTCGGCGCGATGGCGTTTATGAAATTCATGATTACAAGACCAGTCGCAGGGCGATGACGCAGCGGGACGCAGATGCGGATCGTCAACTGAGCCTTTATGAAATTGGATTGCGGAATTTGCATCCGGAGGCGAAGGAAATTGTGCTGGTGTGGCATTTTTTAAATCCGCGCGTTACGGTGCGCTCGCGCCGGACGCCGGAGCGGCTAAATCAAATTCAGCGAGATACGCAGACGTTGATTAATCACATCGAGAGCGAAACGGATTTTCCGGCGAAGAAAACTGCGCTGTGCGATTGGTGCGCGTATCGGGGGATGTGTCCGGCGTGGAGCTAGCGAGTGAACTCGGAGGTTTATGTTGAAGCCCAAGGAAAAGTTTACGGTGCTGATCGAACGCGATGAAGATGGCTACTATCTCGCAACCGTGCCCGAGCTGCGAGGCTGCCACACGCAGGCTAAAAATCTCAACGCGCTAATGAAGCGCGTTCGAGAAGTGACCAAGTTGTGTCTCGAAGTAGAGAAATGCTCGGTCGGCTCACTCGAGCTAGTCGGCATCCACCAAATCACCGTATAGCGAAACTTCCACGAAGCGCTTCATCACTTCGCAACAATCTCGTACGGCCGCATCATTTCATTATCCTCGTGCTCGAGAATGTGGCAGTGCCAGACGTAGCGTCCGGGAAATCCTTCAAAGCGCGTGATGATGCGGGTGATCATATCGGGATGCGCTTGCGCGGTATCCTTCCATCCGGCTTCGTTTGGAGCGGGAGGCTGGGGATCGCCGGTGTATTTTATCTGGCCGCCTTTGTAGTAATAATCGGAGTCAAAATTCCGGCGGTCCAGAATTTGAAATCGCACGCCGTGCAGATGGATGGGATGCGAGTCGTCGGTGAAATTTGCCAGGCTCCAAATTTCCACGGAATCTTGCTTGGGATTTTCTGTGACGGGCATATCCCAGTGTGAATTGTTCAGCAGCATGGACATGGCGTTGCCGATGCGGTCGTCCATTTCGCCCAGAGTGAGGAAGCGCGTTTGCACCGCGGCGGATTCCGGAATTTTTGGAACGGGACGCAGAGTGGCGGGAAGAATTCCACTTTCGATTGGCGGTGTTTTCGCCACGCGGAACTGCATGATCGGACGTACACCATCGGAAAGCACAATGTTGGCGCCTGCGCTGGCCGAAAAATCCACGATGAGATCGGCGCGTTCGCCGGGAGCGATATCGAGCCGCTTCACGGAAACGGGCGCGGGAAGTAATCCGAGGTCGGTGCCGATTTGATGAAATTCCATTCCACCAGAGAGCGAAAGATCGAAGAAGCCCGCATTGGCGCAATTGAGCAGTCGAAAACGATATTTGGCCGGCTCGACTTCGAGATACGGAAATAACTTTCCGTTCACCAACGTTCCGCCACCGCTACTTTCCGGCATCCAGGGCGATTCTATGTTGGGAGAAACGAAGTAGGAAAGTTGTCCCTCGATATCGAAGGAGCGATCGTAAAGCATCAGCGGAATTTCGTGTTTTCCTTTGGGTAGATTCAGGCCATCCTCAAAAGAATCGCGGAGAAAATATACGCCGAAAAGCCCGGCGTAAACATTCAGGCGGGTGATGCCCATGGCGTGATCGTGATACCAGAGCATGGCGGCGTCCTGCTGATTCGGATAAAAACTGGTTTTCGATTTTCCGGGAACGTACCAATCGGTTGGATAGCCGTCATGTTCAGGCTGCACTTTTGCGCCGTGCAAATGGGAAATTACACGCACATCGGGCTTATCTTTTTCCGAGCCGTGGATGCTGTAATCAATGGGAAGAAAATGCGCGGTGGGAAGTTCGTTCGCCCATTCGACAAAAATCGGTTCGCCGTTGCGCGTTTCTACGATCGGACCGGGAGAAGTGTCGCCGTATCCCCAGCAACGCGTGGGCTTCACATCGCGATGAATTTTATTTTCAACCTGGCGCATGGCCATACGGTAGTAAGGAATTTTGCTGGAGGACTGTTCGGGGTGCGGACGGGTGCCGGCGGGCCGAGCGATGCGCGGGATCGGCAGCGGGTCCACGAAATGTTCGAGGGAATCAAGATTCAGGAGCTTTTTGGGTTGCTGGGATGAAGAATCATCCGCGCGGAAAATGCCGCGGGGCGTGACGGCAAATCCAGCGAGCAACAAACTCGATTGGTGCAGAAATTCACGACGGCTTGAACCGAAGCGTCTTCCAGACATTATTTTATTTTCCCCTGTGAACTTTGCCCTAGTAAGAAGAGCCAAACACAAAAACATGCGGGACAAGAATCGAGCCGGCGAATTTCTTCGCTGGACGATTCCTGCCCCGCAAATTCCACAGATCGTTACGCGCTGCTAGTTTTTCCGCAGCCCTGTCGTCGGGTCGAGGATCACTTTTTGGTCCTCGCCTGAGCGACAGTTGGTGAAGTCGAACATTTGAATGATCGAGTTGGCGATGTTGTCGTACGAACCCGCCCCGGTGCGTTCGCCGAAGAGCCAGTTATCTTCGATGAATCGCAACACGGAGGTTTGATCCGTCAGCGTGTGATCTACGAAGTTTTCCCTCGAGTACGGGGAGATCACCAGCAATGGCTGGCGAATCGCGTAACCGCAACGGCCCTGGGCTGGTGAGCTGCCTTGATTGCCGGGAAGCGCGGTGGCGCCATTGCCGCAGGACTGCGTAACGGTTGTAACACCGCTCACAGTGGTGGCGATAGTGGTCAGAGCGTCCGCGGAACTGCTGGACTGATTGACGATCGGGGGCATTACGTGGTCATACCAGCCGTCCGAGTCGTCGTACGCAATCACGACCGCCGTGTCCTTCCAATAAGGTGTGTTTTGGAGGAAGTTGATGACGGTGGTGATGAAGGTCTGCTCGTCGAGCGGATCGGAATTGCCGGGATGCGCGTCCTGGAAAGCTTGCGCTTTCAAGAAGCTGACCGATGGAAAGTTGCCCGCCGTGACGGCGGCAAAGAAGTCCTGCGTGTCATATGCGTGATTGGCCGGACCGTTGTGGCCGATTTCCGCTATGGATGCCGGACGGGTGTGATTCGGGTTGGCGGTGGAAGCATAGTATTGGAAGAACGAGTGGTGTGGCACGTAGTCGCTGACCGTTGCCGCTGCCGTCGCCGCCGCCATGCTGTCGCCGTTCGCAAGCGCGAAAGCCAGAATCTGCGGATTCACGGTGCTGCGGCTGCAGCCGGTGGAACCATTCGGGTTGGTGAGGGTCAGGTTAAATCCGCCCATGAATGAGCCCCAGGTAACGCCGTCGCTGGTCATGATGTCGCCAACGGTGCGGGTGGCCATTTGCACGGTGCTGCTGGTAGATGAGCACTTGTCGCCAAAGGGATCGCGGTCGCTGATGAGAGTTAGGCCGCCATTGCCGTCAGCAACTTCGCTGGCGGTGCTGGTGGTGGGGAAATTTTGGGCGATTCCGTTCGTCTGGCCGGAAACGAGATTGACGACGCCGACGGTGGAAGGCCCAAAGTTCGTGCCGAACGAATTGTCATTGATTGCGAAGTGCTGTGCATAGTTCCACAGAGCGGTGACGGTATTGCCGTCAAAATAGCCCATGTTCATACCCTTGGTGAGAACGACCGCGAGCGGGGCGTTCGGTGGCGCGCCTTTGGCGCCGGTGGAAATTGGGTAGAGGTCAACAAGCCCCTGATGCAAGGCTTCCTGTTCATTCGTGTACGCGTGACTGTTGCTATTGGTGAGCGCTTGGGTGCGATCCAGGCGGTATGGATTCGCGGCGTTCACGCCATTTCCGGAGACGTTCAGAAAATTGGGGTTGCGGGTAAGAAGCGCGTTGTCGGAAGCGAGCACGTTGGAAATTCCGTTGACGGTGGGAGTTTTTTCGCGCGCTTCAAACTTGGGTTCGCCGGCCGGATTTTCGGCGACTGGATAGGTGCCAAAATAGTGGTCGAAGGAAATGTTTTCTCCGAAGATGATCACCAGATGCTTGATGGGAGTGGCGGTGTCACCCTGGCTATTGTTTTTGTCTTTGTCCGCGCGGGGAGACGGCGGAATGGGGCCGGCGATCATGGCGGGGCTGAGCATCATTGCCACCAGACCGAGAGCGAGAAACTTTCGTATCATATTTTTTCTTCCTCCAAAACGAGTGGGTTGCAGATCCGTGAACCGGACTGCGAGCGTGCGGAGGTTATGCCGCGAACATTACGAGTGCATTAATGCCGCGCAAATCTTGAATGACGCGCACCAGAAAAATTCACACAAAAATAACTTGCAGAGCGACACAGCTGGATTTAATCTTGGAGACGGAATAAACCATGCACCGCGCAACGCGTTATTACTTTAGCTTCGACTTTACGTGCCGTTCCCTCGTTAATAATTGCGGGGGAAGCGGACCGGCGGAGCTTGTGCGCGGCGAGGTAAGCCAATAGAAAGCTAAGCGCAACAAGAAGTTTCCACCGGGCCGCTTCCCTAAATGGGGAAAGCGGCTTTTTTGTTTTTAGGCGAAGGAAATTCTGGAAAACATTTGGACGGACAGGAGAATGCCATGACGATTGACGAATTCAGATTGAGGATTGATCAGGTGGACGACCAGCTTCTGCGATTGCTGAGTGTGCGGGCGCAACTGGCGATTGAAATTGGCCGCGCGAAGCGGGAATCCGGCGTGGAGCTTTACGATCCGGTACGCGAGCAGGAAGTTGTGCGTCGTGTGTTGGAAAATAATCCGGGCGTGCTGGATGCCGAGGCGCTTACACGGTTGTTTTGCGAAATTGTGACGGAATCGCGGAACGCCGAAGAGCGGGCGGCGCTGAAGCGAGCGCCTGCTGCGAGTGATGTGGGGACAACATGAGCCCTGCGAAATCAATTCGCGTTGCATTTCAAGGCGAGCGTGGCGCGTTTAGCGAGCAGGCGGCTATTGATTTGCTTGGTGAACAAATTACGCCGGTGCCTCGAGCGACATTTGAGTTGTTGTTTGCCGCCATCGAAGAAGGAGCGGCGGATTTAATTTTGGCGCCGATTGAAAATGCGCTGGCCGGGTCCGTGCATCGTTCATATGATTTACTCCTGGAGAGCAATTTGACGATTACCGGCGAAGTTGTGATTCCTATCGCAATGAATCTGATTGGAGCACCGGGGGCACACTGGGAAGACGTGCGCTCGGTCGAATCGCATCCGGTGGCGCTGGCGCAGTGCGAACGATTTTTTGCGGAGAATCCGCAGATTCGGCGTGTGGTTGCGGAGGATACGGCGGGCAGCGTGAATAATGTTGTACGCGCGGGCGATGTGTCACGCGCCGCAATTGCCGGAATGCGCGCGGCGGAAGTTTATGGCGGCGAACTTTTGCGCGAACATTTGGAAGACGACCGCGCAAACTTTACGCGATTCCTGCTGCTATCGCCTGACCCAAAAACTGCGCGCGGCGCAAATAAACTTTCGCTGGTGATGAGGCTGGCGCATCAGCCGGGATCGTTGCAGGCGGCGTTGGAGCCTTTTGCGAAGCGGCAAATTAATTTGTTGCGAATTGAGAGCCGGCCGATTCCCGGGCATCCGTGGGAGTATCGTTTTTATTTGGATTTGGCGGCTTCGGCAGAAGATGCGAAGGTGAAGAACGCGTTGGAAGAGCTGCGGAAATTCGGACATGAGGTGCGAGTGCTGGGATGTTATGTGACGGCGCAGACCGTGGGATTAAGTCTTACGACTGAGCGGAATTAAAATGCGCAACCACGCGCCGCACGCCTTCGCGAAAATCTTTTGCCGGAGTAATTAAGCTGAGCACCAGAAAACCGTCCTGACGGAAATCGAAGAAGCGGCCGGGATGGACGAGCACGTTGTGTTTTTCTAATAGTGTGACGGCGAGATCTTCGTCGGAGCCGGTGGCGGGAACGCGAAGCGTGGCGTACCAGCCGCCTTGACGATCGAGGCGCGATAAAAGTTTGTTGGGCGCCAGGGCAGCATCCAGATGGGCTAGATTCGTGGCGATTCTTTCCTGCAATTGCCGCTGAATTCCTTCGCGAATGGCGAGCAGCTTTGGCAGCGCGAGTTGCACGGGCGTGCCGGGAGAAAGAAACGTGTCGGCGATAATTTCCAAGCGTTCCATCGCGCGTTGCACGAGCGATTGCGGGCCGCTGGCAACCAGCCACGCCAATTTCATTTGCGGGAGCGCGGAGATTTTGGAAAGTCCGCTAAGCGTGAAAGTTAGAGCTGCGTTATCAAACGCGAATGTGGAATGCGGTTTGGATTCGGCGGAGTAATCGAGAAACACTTCGTCGGAGACGATGGCCATTTCATGTCCGGCGCAAATCGAATGCAGTTCGGTGGCTTCCTTTGGCATTACAAATGATCCCGTTGGATTATTCGGATGCACGACGAGCACAGCGCGGGAACGCGGAGTAAGGGCGGCGCGCAAAGCGGCGAGATCCATGTGCCAGCCGTGATCGTAAAATAATGGATAGGGAACAAGTTTTACATCATTCAGTGTGGCGAGATATTCCAGCAGAGGATAACTGGGCGCGGGAAAGAGAATTTCGTCGCCGGGTTCGCACAGCAGACGAAAAATATAGCCGTAGGCTTCGCTGGTACCGGCGGTGAGAATGATTCGTTCAGGATCGACATTGCCGGCGCAGATTCCAAATCCCGGGCGGCCCAAATAATATTCGGCAACTGCTTCGCGTGCGCTGCGCAGGCCTTTGCTTTCGGGCGAATATTCCAACGCGCGCGGATCGGCCAAGGCGCTTAGAATTATTTGCGCGGGATATGCAACGCCGCACGTTGTGGGATTTGACGCCGTGAGATCGAGCAGCGATTTACCGGAGCGGCGATGAGTTTCCAGCGCTTGCGCAAAGCGATTCGTTTGCAAATTCCAATTTGTGCGCGCGGCGAACATCGTTAGGTAGCGTAACACCGCGCGGCGTTTTTCACGCACTGCGGAAGCCGTGTAACGTGCCGCAATTACTTGGACGAAAGTATGAATTGATTTCCATCGGGATCTTTGAATTTAAGAAAAGTTCCCCACGGCATTTTTTGCGGGGGCGCGTCAAATTCCAAGCCCCTCTGCAAAAGCTCCTGATAAGTTTTTTCGGCGTTGTCGCACCAGAAAGAAATGTGCGAGAACGTGCCGATGTGCGTCGCGTGCTCATCTGGAGTGAAGAGAACGACGGCGGATTCAGCGCCGGGGATGCCGAGTTCAATCCAGCGCTGATCGCCCATGGGCTGGTCGGTAAGAATATTGAAGCCCAGGACTTCCGTGTAGAACTTGAGCGCGCGGTCCTGATCGCGCACCGGGATGCTGCCAAATTTAATTCCCCGAATCATGTGGCCTCCTTTGCGATTTCACTTCGTAAGTCTGCGAAATCGCGATTAAACCGAAGCGAATCCTAGCCGCTGCGCACACCGTTGGCAATCCCATTTCGATTGCTACAGTGGTAGCAAGTGTAGTATTTACAGGTATATGGCGATGAAACCTTCGTTCACGAAACTGGCGCTGCCGCTAAAGCTGGAACAATATGTTGTGGAAGTTTTGCTGCGCGATTTGGTGGGCCACGATCGCAGCCCCGCCGCGTTTCTTGTTTATTTTTCTCTTTACGCTGTGACGTATGCCGCCGGGCGCCGCAGCGTCCGCGTTAGCTTGAAACAACTTGCGGAGCGCACCGGACTTTCCAAGAGCGCCGTGCAGGCGGCACTGCGAATTCTTCTGCGGCGACAATTAATTCGGGCGCAACATGCCACGCGCACGGCCGTGCCGGAATATTTCGTTCAGCGGCCGTGGGCGCGATAGCAAACACTTTCTATTCATGCCGCAGCAGATCCACTGGATTAATCCGCGTCGCCCGTCGCGCGGGCAGATAGCTCGCCGTCGTAGCGACCGCCATTAAAAGTAATGCGGCGCCAAGAAACGTCAAAGGATCATGCCCCGTGATGCCGAACAGCAACTTGCCAAAGAAATGTGAAAGATAAAATGTGGCGCAAAGTCCGGCGATGATACCTGCCACCGCGAGGCGAATCACGCGCGCCAGCACCAGCTGAACGATGTTGCCACGCTGCGCGCCGAGCGCCATGCGGATGCCAATTTCCTGGAATCGCTGGCTGACCACGTAAGCGATCACTCCGTAGATTCCGACGCAAGCCAATATCAGCGCGAAGAATGAAAACGACCCAACGAGCCATGCGCGAAGTCTAGGCTGCCGAATGGATTCGCTGATCAACTGATCCATCAAATTGACGTCAATCGCCATTTCGGGATCGCGGGAATGAATTGTATTTCGCGCCATCGAAACAATCGGCGCCGGATTTCCCGCAGATCGCATCACATAGTTATTGTCGCGGCCCAGAAATTTCATTATCGAGGACGGCAGCTGCGGATAGGGAACGTAAATTTCTTCAATCGAATCGCTGTCGAGTGCGTCGTGCTTGATATTTCCAACGACGCCGGCAATGGTCAACCACTTCGAGTCGTACCGAATGTGCTGACCGATCGGATCGCTATCGCCCCAAAATTTTCTCGCGAGGAGTTCATTGATAACCGCGACGCCGGATGAATTTTCTGAATCGACGTCGCTGAAGTCACGTCCCCGTTTCAAAGGAATGCCCATTGTGGAAAAATATCCGGGGCTGACCGGACGAATTTGCGCGATGTAGTCTGTTCCCGCGGGTGCAGGTTTCCCTTCCACGTCAAAAGTGTTGCCCCAATCGTTTCCACCGAACGGAAGAAATGTGACCATTCCGGCCGAGGTGACACCGGGCAGCGCGCGAATATCCGCAAGAGTTTTGCGATAGAACAGAATCATGTTTGAAGATTCGGGATACGTCTGCTCATGTAAGCTGATGCCTACGGCGATCGCTCCGCGCGGCTGGAAACCGGGATTTACATCGGAAAGGCGCACAAAACTTTTTATCATCAGGCCGGAGCCGGCGAGAAGCGTTGCGGCCATGGCCACTTCGGTAAAAACCAGAATGCTGCGCGTTCGTTCCGTGACGGCGCCCTGCGTGGTGCGTGTGCTTTCCTTCAACGCCGTTGTAAACGTGCGCGATGCGGCGAGCGCAGGCAGCAATCCGGATGCGATTCCGCAGGCCGCGGAAATGATAAATGCAAATCCCAACGCCCAGCCATCCACACGCACGTGAGCAAGTTGCGGAATGATTTTCACGCCGTACAAAATCAGCAAGTGCAGCCCCCAGAAAGAAAGGGCGATGCCGGCTGCTCCGGCGAGAGCGGCAACGAGCGCGGATTCAATCAGCATTTGGAAAATCAAGCGGAAGCGCGTGGCGCCAAGCGCTCCGCGAACCGCCATTTCGCGTTGACGCGCACCGGCGCGGGCCAACATCAGATTTGCAACATTGGTGCAGGCAATCAGCAGCAGGACGCACACCGCAAACTGGAGCACGATCAGCGGCTGGCGCAGATTTCCATTCAGCGATTCCTGCAAAGTTACCGCATAGAATGCGCGGTTGGGATCGTTGTTCGCGGTGCGCATTCTTTTTCCGACCACTTCAATTTCAGCGCGAAGTTGTTCAGGCGCGATTCCAGTCTTCGTGCGAGCCAGGACTTGCAGAAAGTGTGAGTCCGGATGTTGTTGAAATATCCCGCCATGAAGCGCGGCAGGAACCCAGAACATTGCTTCGCGATCCGGAAAATCAAAATCGCGCGGCATTACCGCCGTGACCTCATACGGCTCGCCATTCAATGTTACGGACTGACCGACAATATCTTTGCGTCCGGCGAATGTTTCCTGCCAGAACGAGTAGGACAGCGCGACTACATGCTCGTGACCCGGCTCACCCTCGGAGGACAGAAACGGACGGCCCAGCAGAGGAGGAATTTCGAGGGCGTCAAAGAAAGATGGCGTGACCAGTTGACCGTGCGCAATTTTTGAATCGCCGTGGGCGGAATACACAAAACCATTTCCAGAAAACGCCGCTACACTTTCGAGTGTTTGCGCCTGCTGCCGCCAGGCGAGGAATTCATTCGTGGAAAATCTGATCTGGGGGCGGTTTGGTATTTTTCCCCAAAGCATAAAAAGATGATTTGCTTGTGGAAATGGCGGCGGTTGCAGAACCAGCGAATTCAGCATGCTGAACATCAGCGTGGTGGCGCCAATGCCCAGCGCAATGGTGAGCACCGCGGATAAAGTGAACGCTGGACTCTTGCGCAATACTCGCGCGGCGTGCCTTGCATCTTTCGCAAACGCTTCAAGCCATCCGGAAATTTTCATAGTGAGCGACCTCTTTTCACGATGAATGCGAACTCGGCAATTCAGCGCCGCGTTTCAGGAACACGCCGCCTTGTTGGATTTGACGAAGGAAATTTACAGCGGTTTGGTGGGATTAGAAACAAATTTGCCCCGGCGCGCCAGAGTCGCTGGCAATGCGCCGAGGCACGGATTCTGTTTGGTGATGCTGTGGATTACTTAATCTTCTTATCCGATTCAACTTTTCCGTCGCGCACGTGAATCACGCGCCAGGCATGCTGCGCGACGTCCGGTTCGTGCGTTACCAGAATGATGGTGTTGCCCTGTGAATGAAGCCTCTCGAACACGGTCATGATTTCTTCGCCGGTTTTCGAGTCCAGGTTTCCGGTAGGCTCGTCGGCCAGAAGAATTGAGGGGCGATTCACAAGTGCGCGCGCAATGGCCACGCGTTGACGTTGTCCGCCGGAAAGCTCATTCGGCTTGTGATACATGCGTTCTTTCAAGTCCACAATTGCCAAGGCAGCTTTCGCGCGTTCCATGCGTTCCTCGGAAGGCGTGCCGTTATAAATCAAAGGCAGCTCAACATTGTGAAGTGCGGATGCGCGAGGCAACAAATTAAATGTCTGGAAAACGAATCCGATTTCTTTGTTGCGGATGTAGGCAAGCTCGTCGTCATCCAATTCGCTGACCAAACGTCCCGCGAGCCAATACTTTCCGCTGGAAGGTGAATCCAGGCAGCCAATCAAATTCATTAACGTGGATTTGCCGGAGCCTGAAGGGCCCATGATGGCGACATATTCGCCGCGGCGAATTTCCAGATCAACTCCGCGCAGCGCGTGGACTTCTTCAGTCCCCATCACGTAAACCTTCGCGAGCGCGTCCGTCTTGATCGCCATGCCGGCGTCAATTAAATCCTGCCGGTAACTATCCGATACCGCTGCTTCTACGGGCATCCGTGGATTCCCCTCTTGGCTTAGACGCCGCTTAGGTCGTTTCGGACGTCTGCGCGGGCGTGGTGTTGTCTATTTTTACAGGAGTATCCGGCCGAAGCGTACGCAGAGCCTTGTAGCTGCCGGTGACGATCTCATCGCCCTTTTGCAAACCGTTGGTGATTTCGATATCCGTGATTCCGGAAATTCCAGTTGTGACTTGAACAAAAAGCGCTTTGCCGTTGCGAATCACGAACACGCCCTGAATATCATCTTTCTTGGCGTCCGTGGAATTCGTATCCGCAGGTTTCGCGGCGGCCAAAGTAACGCTGCTGCCTCCGCCTTGTTTCGCGGCCGCTGTTTTCGCGGCGTCTTCCAATTGTTTGCGCGAACGAACAGCCAAGGCCTGAATCGGAATCGCCAGAACACTATCTTTTTCCGCGGTAACAATTTTCGCGGTGGAAGAAAGTCCGTTGCGCAAACCTAGCGGCGGATGATCCACAGTGACGACTACTTTAAAATCTTTCGCTTCCTGCGATCCGGTTGTGGATTGTGTGGAAGCCAGACCGGAACTGCGCAGCACGGCTTGATTTCCAACCTCAGTTACTTTGCCTGTGAAGGTTTGGCCGGGCAGAGCATCCACCGTAATTGTTGCCGGCTGGCCGGCGCGAATATTGATGATGTCGGTTTCGTCCACCATTACTTCCGAGGTCACAATCGACATGTCGGAAATCGTCATCATGTAACTACCGGTTGAATTCTCAATGCCGGGGACCATGTTTTCGCCCTTGCGAACGGCGATGTAGGTGACGATGCCGTCAATCGGCGCGCGATAGGTGGTCTTATTCAAAATATCAGCGGTGGCAACGAGTTGCGCCTTGTTTTGCTCCATGAAGTGGCGCGCTTGCTCGACGTTCGCCCGGCATTGAGGAACCTTTGCCTGAGCAGAAGCAACGGCGGCGACGGACCCGTCATAAAGAGTCTTGCGCGTATCGTAATCCTGCTTCGGGATCAGGCCCTGCTGATAGAGAGTTTGGCCACGATCCCAGCTAATTTTGTTGTTCTCAAGATTTGCCTCTTGGGTCTTAACATCAGCCGCCGCCGATACGCAACTCGCCTCAGCGGCTTGCAACGCGGCGGCAGCCGAATCAATTCCGGACTTGCCTGCCTGCGCGTTTGCCGCAGGTTGAATATCGTCAGTGCGCAGCAATACATCGCCGCGCTTCACTTGATCGCCTTCTTTTACCAGGATCTCCGTAACCTGCCCAAAGCCCTGGGCCAAAATGTTTGAATACGTCTTTGGCATCACTTGGCCGGAAGCTGTGACGACGGTCGTCAAGTGTTCCTGGCCGACCTTCGCGGTCTGCACAGTTACGACATCTTTGTTTGCCTGGTTGACGCTGTACACAACGATGCCGCCAGCGACGGCGACGACGGCCACACCGATACAGACTTTTTTCCAAACCTTCATTCTGGATTCTCTCTTGTGTGTTTCGGGGGCTTCATTATCGTCCGACTGCCCCTGCTCTGTTAATACGCATTCTCACGACCGAAAGTTTCCGGCCAATCTCAATTGCATCAAATTTCGGCGATTCGGGAAGTCCCCGCAAAACCTAAGATTTGGTGCAGGCTTGGTCAGAAGATTAGACGGTCGCGCGCCGCGCTTGGTTCTCATTGTAGTGGATTCGGAGAGGTATTGGAAGGGATGCCTGAGGCGGCGCAATGCGATAAGTGACTGACAGCGCCGTTCGTAGTCCGCATAACTTGCTGATTCTTAAGATAGTTAGGGTTCATTCGTTGTCGAAATCAACGAAATGGCGTCTTCGGCACATCGAGACGGAAATCTGGCGGGTGTACACTACTCTGCGGCATTAGGAGGTGCTTGCCATTTCGCAACCCGTGAGGTCGAGAAGGCCTCTAAGGTAAGGCATATCGTCTGAAATCAAAATGTTGCGCGGAAATCGATCAGCGGGAAATTTGATCGTGGCGGCGGCACTGGTGATGATGGTCGTCGCTGCCGCGGCAGGCCAGCGATCGTCCGTGCAAACGCCCAGTGCTGCCGCGCCGGTCCCGAATTTCGCTCACGACATTGCTCCGATATTGTTCCGGAATTGCGTTTCGTGTCACCGGCCCGGAGAATCCGCTCCATTTTCATTACTGGGCTATGCGGACGCAAAAAAACATGCAGAAGGAATCGCGACTGCAACCAGCACGCGCGTGATGCCTCCGTGGCTTCCCGCCGCGGGATACGGCGATTTCGCGGACGAGCACCGGTTGACGTCCGAAGAAATCGTATTGATCACGAATTGGGTGAAGGGCGGCGCACCGGAAGGGCCGGCATCCGAAACTCCGCCGGTTCCGAAATTTACGGAAGGATGGCAGCTCGGGTCACCGGACATGATCGTGGAGGCGACGCGCGCATACGCAATTCCTGCGCACGGGCCGGACGTTTTCTATAATTTTATTTTTTCGCCGGGAATCACCACCACAAAGTATGTTCGCGCGATTGAAATTCGTCCGGGAAACACTCACCTGATTCATCACGCCAATGTGATTGTGGATCGGGCGCGGTCGGCGCGGCGGCAGGAATCGGAACCCGGCGCCGGCTTTCCGGGAATGAATGTGAAGATCGTGCGCAATGTTTTCGACTTCGATAGCCACTTCCTTTTCTGGAAACCGGGCAGCGCTCCGTGGGTCGAGCAGGATGGTTTTTCGTGGCGGCTGGATCCGGGAAATGATCTGGTGCTGAACGCGCACATGATGCCGATGGGCATGCCGGAAGACGTGAAGCCTTCTATTGGACTTTACTTCACGGATAAACCCCCTAAATACGCGCCAATTCTGATTCAGTTGGATCACGACGGCGCCTTGAACATTCCGCCGGGCGATGCGGATTTTGTAGTGACGGATAAATTCACGCTGCCGCTCGATGTGGACGCGCTCGCAGTCTATCCGCACGCTCATTATTTAGGCCATGTACTAGAAGGTTACGGAATCCTTCCGAATGGTACTCGTAAGGAGCTTATTCTAATTCGGCACTGGGACCCGAAGTGGCAATCCGTTTATCATTATCGCGAGCCGGTATTTCTTCCGAAAGGAACGACGCTGGTGATGCGCTGGCATTTCGATAATTCCGCCGCGAATCCCCGGAATCCTCACCGGCCGCCGCAGCGCGTGTTCAGTGGCAATCAATCCACAGACGAAATGGCGCATCTTTCGTTTCAACTTTTGCCGCGAGAACCCGGCCAGCGCCGCGCGCTGGAAGAAGCATTCATGGCGCGGCAGCTGGAGAAATATCCGGATGATTTTCAAGCGCATCTCTGGCTGGGCGCGTTAAAACTTTCGCGAATGGATCCTAACGGCGCAGTCGGCGTGCTGCGCGAAGCCGTCGCGCTTCAGCCGAATCAGCCGGAAGGACACAGTTGGCTCGGCGTGGCGCTTGAATCGATTGGCCTTTTTCGCGATGCGATCGAACAATTCAGACTTGCATTGAAAGTTCAGCCGGATTACATTCCGGCGCGTTACAATCTTGCCAAAGCGCTTGCGAGAACCGGTCAGTTCGACGAGGCGGTGCAGGATTTCATGCAAGCGGAGGCGGCATTTCCACGGGACGCTCAGGTACACAACGATTTTGGCGAGCTGTATCTGCGCATGGGAAAACCTGCCGAAGCTCTGGAGCAGTTTGATAAGGCGCTTGCCGCAAATCCGTCCCATTCGGCGGCGCTGAAGAACCGTGATTTGGCCCGGCAGCAATTATCCGGTCACTGAACGCCCGCAAACTGTCCCAAGTTGGGCAACCCGCCTGTAAACCGCGGAATCTAAGGCTGGTAATCGGTCGGAATTCGGGGGAATCCCTTGTTGACGCACTTGTCCGGTAAGACTAAAATCGGCATCTACCAGATTTGGGAGGGGTGTTTTCATGAGACCGTATAGTCGCCTGATATGCTTGGGAATCGCAGCCGCATTTATCTTGATTCCAGCCGTGCGCGCGCAAGATCCGCCGGTGACTTCCGGACAGACCCAGACCGATAAGAACGACAAGAATAAGAAAGCGGCGGCCCAGGCCCAGAATGGGCACATCACCAAAGCCCAGCAAAAGAAGCTGTACAACGAGCTGGGCTCGCCCTACAAAGTTTGGCTGGATAATGACGTGCCGTACATCATTACCGACGCCGAACGCGAAACCTTCCTGAAGCTTTCCACCAACGAAGAGCGCGAAACTTTTATCGAAAATTTCTGGCTGCGCCGCGATCCGACTCCGGACACTCCTGAAAATGAATTTAAGGAAGAGCATTTCCGACGCATCGCATACGCCAACGAGCACTATGCGTCAGGTCAGCCGGGCTGGAAGACAGACCGCGGGCGAATTTACATCATCTGGGGCAAGCCCGACGACATTGACGCCCATCCGAGCGGCGGACAATACAACCGAACTCCTGAAGAAGGCGGCGGACAAACGTCCACATTCCCGTTTGAAACCTGGACGTACAACTACCTTGAGGGGCTGGGAAATAACATTAAGTTGGAATTCCTGGATAAATCCGGCACCAACGAATACAAACTGACGACCGATCCCGGTGAAAAGGACGCGTTGCTCTATGTTCCCGGCGCGGGATTAAGCGACTTGGAAATGCAAGGCCTGGCTGACAAGACGCAGCGCTTTACGCAATCGAATGGAAGCACGTCGCCGCTCAGCGAGTTTTCGTACAACACCGGCGATCAGGACGAATTTACGCGCCTTGAACTTGCCGCGAAGATTTTCGTGGCGCCTCCCGTGAAGTTCAAGTCGTTGGAAGAATTGGTGACGGCGCGTATCGTACGGAATCAACTTCCATTCCAGTATGGTTTTTCCTACCTGAAAATTACGTCCGATACAGTAATGGTGCCGATCACAATTGAGCTGGACAACCACTCGATGAGTTTCGAGGAAAAAGATGGCGTCCACCTGGGCACACTGAATCTTTATGCGCGCATCAGCACAATCGGCGGACGCGTTGTGCAGGTGTTTGAAGACACCATCCACGACGATTTTCCGGACTCACTTTTCCAGCAGTACCTGACCAAGAAATCTATTTACGGAAAGACGATACCGCTGAATCCCGGCCTTTACCGGCTGGATATCGTGCTGAAAGATACGAAGAGCGGAAACACCGGCGTCGTAAGCACGTCACTGCGCGTGCCGCGATTTGACACGGAAAAACTGGATGCGAGCACGCTGATCCTGGCCGATAGCATTGAGAAGGTTCCTCCCCGGCAGATCGGGATAGGCCCGTTCGTGCTTGGCGATGTGAAGGTGCGCCCGGCATTGAATCAGGAATTTACCGCCGAACAGAAAATGGGAATTTATTTCCAGGTCTACAATCTGGCGTCTGATCCGACATCGCACAAATCAAACGCCGTAGCCCATGTGAAGATCACTTCCGTCAAAGGTGGTCAGACAATTATGGAGACGGATGAAACGTCGGAACAATTTAAGCAATTCGGCGATCAGTTGACCATCGAAACGCAAATCACTTTGCATCAAGCTGATTTTGCGCCGGGAAAATACAAGCTGGAAATTACGGTTGACGATAAAGTGACGAATCAATCGCTGACGCGCACGCAGGAATTCACTGTGAATCCGGCAGCGCAGCCGGCACATGCAACAGCGTCGAATTAATCTTTCGCGGCACGCAGTTGCAGGGACGATGCAGTTTTTCGTATGAAGCAGTTTTTGGGTACCACGCAACCGGAGGCCATGATGGCTCACGCAGTGCGCATCAAGGGCGGCATAGTGATTCTGCCCTTGCTTGCCCTGGCCTTGGCGATTTTCCTGCCCGGTCCGGCTGCGGCTTCCACTTATTACGGCCAGGTTTCCGGCGTCGTGTTGGGACCGGGCGGTGCTCCTCAGATGGGCGCGACCGTAAAGCTCGTCTCCGAACGTCTTTCCAACACTCTTCCCGCTCAATTATTCACGAATCAAAATGGCGCTTTTAATGGCGCGCGCGTAGCCGCGGGATATTACGAGCTACAGGTAACGCTGATCGGATATTTGCCGGCTGTTCAAAAACATATTCATGTGCTGCCGAACATAACCACGGTTGTGCGAGTGGAAATGACCACGGTATTCGCTTCGCTCGATCGCCTGCGTCACGCGCCGACACAATCAACAAGCGCCAATGATTGGAAGTCAGTGTTGCGCGCTTCCGCCGCCACGCGTCCTGTTCTGGAATGGACGGATTCGCAATCTTCGCTCGCATCCAATTTGCCGGAAGAATCGCCGGCTCGTCACGCGTATGCCGATCTTGAAATGACTACCGGCTCAACCACGCCGGGGTCAATTTCAAATCTTCCTGAAGCTCCGGCCACCGCGTTTTCTTATGACCAGCCCATCGGTGTCGAGGGCCGTCTGATGTTCGCCGGCCAAATGAGTTATGGAAATGGCTTGCCCGCGGGCGGAATCGCAACGGCGTGGATGCCTTCCGGCGATGCGCCCGGCGGCTCCGTGACGGAAGTAATGATTCGCCAGACGTGGCTTGGTCCCGATGGATTAATGTTCCGCGGCGAAAAATTATCGCAAAGAAATACGCTCGCGATCGGCGATAGCGCCGTGCTGCACTATGGTGTCGACGTTCTTGGCGCACAACTTGGCGGCAGCACGGAATCGGTGCGGCCCGTCGTCGCTCTGGCCGTGCTGGTTTCCCCGTCGTGGCAGGTAAATTTTATTGGCGCGTCCGGCACCGCGGCGAATACCACTTCGTCCGGTCCAAGTTCCGATCGCGCGATGGCCGATTTGAATTCGTTCCCAGTTCTGATGCTGCGCGGTGGCCGGCCGGAATTGGAAGGCGGCTGGCATGAAGAAATAAATGTTCACTACAAGATTTCGCAGCAGGCCAGCGTGGAAGTTGCCGGGTTTCACGATCAATCGCGCGACACGCCTGTCTTTGGAAGCGGCAATGTCGTGAATCCGGACTATCTACAGGATCCATTTTCGAGCGCGTTTGTTTATGACGCCGGCTCGACCGAATCGAACGGCGTCCGCGTGGCTTACCGGCAAAAGTTTGGCGACAATTTTGATCTGTCCGCCGTTTACGCATTTGCCGGGGCGCTCGCACCGGGCTCGGAAGACGTCGCTGTGAGCTCGTTGCTGCGCGATTCTCTGAACATGCGCTATCGCCACAGCGTTGGTGGCCGATTTACAGGACGCGTGCGGCATTCGAGAACGGAATTCCACGCCGGATACAAGTGGATCAGCGGCCCGGCACTTACGCATCAAGATTCTTACGGCGAGGCACTCTACGATTTGGATCCTTACTTGAGTGTCGGCGTCCGACAACCTTTGCCGGGCAGCCTTTGGAGCTGCCGCTGGGCGTTCGAGGCCGATGTACGGAATTTGTTGGCGCAAGGATATGTGCCCATCACAACGCAGGATGGATCGGTGATGCTGGTGTCCGCTACACGGTCGTTCCGAGGCGGATTGAGCTTCCAGTTTTAGGCCAAGTTTCAGCTAAGTTACGCCGAATTGTGCGGATTGGTTAGCCTCCCGATAATGGGATGCCACATACCAAAAGCGGAAGGCCCCCGACTCGCAATTTGCGTTTATTCAGTAAGTATCTTTGATTCTTTCAGTTACGAGCATACAAATCCTCCCACTTTTGGAAGATAACGTGCTAAAACATAAAGTGAGGACTACCCCGCGAGTGGCCTCATCTTTGGTACAGAACTGGCATCAGAGTAATCTGCAGACGAACTGCACGTTGAAGAACGCCTCAATATGACCGAGAGCCTGCGAGTCCGCGTCGGAGCCGTCGCCCTGGTACTGGTGACGTTCGCCGCCATTGTCTTCGCCACGATCAACTTCCGACAGAGCATGAAGTTTGAAATTGCGGAGGATGGCGTCACCTGGCTGGATACCAACGCCGGAATTCAAGCGCGTCATGTGGAGCCGAATTCGCCCGCCGAAAAAGCCGGTGTGAAGCAGGGCGACGTACTGCTCTCGGTCAACGACGCGAAAATCGGAAACGCGCTGGAAGTGACGGAGCGGTTGGGACGTCCGGGAGTTGTGTGGACGGAATTGCGCTACGAGTTAGTGCGGAACGGCGCGGATTTTATCGCGCAAGTGGTGGCCGCGCCGGCTGAAAAATCTTCTCTGCAAAATTATTTGCGCTTCGTTGGCGTAGTGTATTTGTTCATCGGAGTTTTTATTTTCCTGCGCCGCTGGAGCGCCGCGCGTGCGCTGCATTTCTACATCTTCTGTCTCGTTTCGTTCATGCTTTACACGTTTCACTTCACCGGAAAACTAAATTCGTTTGATCAGATTGTCTACTGGGCAAATATCGGCGCGTGTTTGCTGCAGGCGGCGCTGCTGCTGCACTTCGCGCTGGTATTTCCGGAACGTAGCGGATCGCGGGGCAGCCGCTGGACGCAATTGATTGTCGTGTATTCCGTGCCGGCGGTGATTGGAGCCTTGCAAGTTTTGGTGGCCGGCGGATGGTTGGGATTCGTGCCCTGGCTGGGCGCGCGAATCGAATTGGACCAGCTCCGCATGGCCTACACAGGAATTTATTTCCTGCTGGCCGCTGGAATTTTTCTGCGCAGCTACCGGAATGCGCCAAGCGGAATTCTGAAACAGCAATTGAAATGGGTTTTTGGCGGCACAGTTGCCGTGATGCCGTTCGTGCTTCTGTATATCGCACCGTACGTTTTTTTCACCGGCGGCTTCGTGCCGTTCTGGGGAAAACTTTCCACACTTTCGCTCGCTCTCGTTCCGCTGTGTTTCGCGTACGCCATCATTCGCTACCGCTTGATGGACGTGGACATCATCTTCAAGCGCGGCTTGGCTTACACGGCGGCAACCGCGGGCGTCGTAGCGGTTTATTTTCTGGTCGTCGCAAGCATCGGCGAACTTTTCCATTCCACATGGCCGCAAGGACCGACCGGCGGCACGCTCGCCATTGTTCTCGCGGCATTTCTGTTGCAGCCGTTCCGCGATTGGACGCAGCGGCGGCTCGATCGCTTTTTCTATCGCGACCGCTTGGATTATCGCCGCACGCTGATTGAATTTGGCCGCACGCTCACGAATGAAGTTCACATCGAGCCGATGCTTGGCTCGGTGATGGATCGCATTTCGCAAACGCTGCTCGTCGATCGCCTGGCAATATTTGTAATGGACGAAGCCGCCGGAACCGTGCGCCTTTCACGCTCGCTCGGCATCGCCAACACGGATACTTTGGATCTTCACTTCATGGATCCCGCGCGCCCCGAATTTTCCCGCGGATATTTATTTTACGAATCGCCGCGCAACGCCGCGGAAACCGATCCATCCATTCGCCGTTCGCTCGAGCGTCTCGACCTGAACTATTACATTCCGTGCCGCATTCGTGAGCGCACCGTGGCCGTCCTCGGATTGGGCAAAACTGTCGATGGTGATTTCCTTTCGTCGGACGACGTCGAACTTTTGTTCACCATCGCCAGTTACGTCGCCATCGCGCTGGACAACGCGCAGCTCTATAGTTCGCTGGAACAAAAAGCTATTCAAATTGAGCGCCTAAAAGATTTCAGCGAAAACATTGTCGAATCCCTGCACGTTGGTGTTTTCGCGGTCGATCTGGAAGGCCGCATCGAATCCTGGAATTCGCAGGTCGAAAATCTTGTGGGCGTTTCGCGCGTTGAAGCTATCGGCCAAAATTTGGAAACAGTTCTTCCCGCGGACATGGTTGCGGAAATCGAGCTTCGCGCCGAAGACGAGCGCGTATCGAGCATCTACAAATTCCAATTGCGTCATCGCGAAGGCCGCCTGCTCGTCGTGAACGTTTCCATCACGCCGCTGCTGGGCAAAGATGGGCAACGGCTGGGAAGGCTAATTCTAGTCGACGACGTTTCGCAGCGCGCGCGCCTGGAAGATCAGTTAATGCAAACGGAAAAACTCACGTCGCTCGGCTTGCTTGCCGCGGGCGTGGCGCATGAAGTGAACACTCCGCTCGCGGTGATTGCGAACTACATTCAGATGCTAGCCAAACAATTCCCGGGTGACGATCCGCGCGGATTGCTGATCGAAAAAATTATCAAGCAGACGTTCCGCGCCAGTGAAATCGTCAACAACCTGCTGAATTTTTCGCGCGTAGGTTCCGCGCAATTCAGCGAAGTGAATATGAATTCGGTGCTGGAAGAAACGCTGGTGCTGGTTTCGCATCCGTTCAAGACGGCGCGTGTGGAAGTTGTACGCAAAATGCAGCAAGAATTGCCGCCGGTGCTCGGTTCCATGAACCGGCTGCAACAAGTTTTTCTGAATCTATTTATGAATGCGCGCGATGCCATGCCCTCCGGCGGAATTTTGGAAATTCGCACGGCGTGTTCCAACGGAACAGTGGAAGTGGAAGTGGTCGATTCCGGAATTGGAATTTCGCGCGAACATTTGAATCGAATTTTTGATCCATTCTTCACCACGAAGGTTTCCGGACGCGGCACTGGCCTGGGACTTTCCGTGAGCTACGGAATTATTAAGGAACACGCGGGCAAGATTGATGTTCGCTCCACCCCAGGGCGCGGCACTTCTTTCAAGTTGGAATTCCCAGTGTCCCGGAAGGCGGCGCATGTCTAAGGGAACCATTCTCGTCGTTGATGACGAAACAGAAATCCGCGAAGGGCTCGAACTTCTACTTGGCAGCGAAGGTTACGGCGTAACCCTCGCAGGAACCGGCGCTGAAGGATTGGCGCGTCTGGAAGAAAAGCCATTCGATTTACTTTTGCTCGACGTGAGCTTGCCTGACCGCAACGGTCTGGACATGCTCCGCGAAATACGCGGCCGCGATTCCGAACTTTCCATCGTACTGATCACCGCGTACGGCTCCGTGGATATGGCCCGCCAGGCGTTCAAAAGTGGCGCCCTGGATTACATCACCAAGCCGTGGTCGAATGACGAACTTTTGAAGCAAGTGCAGCAGGCCGTGGAAGGCCGCCGCCTGCGCGAAGAAAACGTTCAACTAAAACGCGCGCTGAAGCAGCGCTACAATTTTCCGAACATCATCGGCAAAAGCGAAAAAATGTTGACGCTCTTCGACCTTGTATCGCAGGTCGCGCCTTCGCGTTCCACAGTTTTAATCATGGGCGAAAGCGGCACCGGTAAGGAATTAATCGCAAAGGCGATTCATTCCGCCTCCACGCGCGCGGAAAAATCTTTTGTGCCCGTAAATAGCGGCTCTATTCCCGTAGATTTGTTGGAATCACAATTATTCGGCCACGTGAAGGGCGCATTCACCAGCGCGGTCTCGTCGAAAAAAGGATTATTTGAAGTTGCCGATCAGGGCACGATTTTCTTCGACGAAATTTCAACGGTCAGCGCGGAAACACAAGCCAAATTGTTGCGCGTAATTCAGGAACGCGAATTTATGCGCCTGGGTGGCACGGACACAATCAAAGTTGACGTGCGCATCGTGGCAGCATGCAATCAGGATTTGATGGAATTGGTGCGCGCAGGTACTTTCCGCGAGGATTTGTACCACCGCTTAAATGTAATTTCTCTACGGTTGCCACCTCTGCGGGATCGCCGCGAAGATGTTCCTCTGCTGGTGGATCATTTTCTGAAACGCTACTGCGAAGAAAATTCCAAGCCGGCCATGCGCTTCACAAATGCGGCGCTCAAGTTAATGATGGACTACGAATGGCCGGGCAACGTCCGCGAATTGGAAAACGTAATCGAGCGCTCCGTGGTGCTCGCTACCGGCACGCAACTCGACGCCGATTTATTGCCTGAAACTTTGCGCAGCAGGGACACTCTGCAGGGCATGCGTGTGCAAGCATCGGAATTTTTCACACCATCCAATGGCGAATCCGGCGCAAATCACGGAGCTGACAATCGCCCGTCGCTATTTCAAATGGAAGAAGAGTTCACGCGCCGAATTCTGCTGGATATGCTCGAGCGCACCGGATGGAATCAGACCGAAGCCGCCGAGCGCTTGCAGATTCCGCTTTCCACGCTGAATCAAAAAATTAAGCGGCTCGGGATTGAAGTACGGCGCCGCGGAATTGGACGCGCGGCCGGAGATTTTGGCGCGGGGAAATAATCCCTTTCAGAAATTTGTCAGGAAGTTTTACTGCGCTGCGTTATATCCCGGCAAACAATAAACGCTCTGCCCATTTTTATCCCACGCGGCGAGAATCACGTGTCCGTGCGGACTATAATCCACGCGTCCCCAGCCCAGCGCGCCCAATTCCGTCGCGCCGTAACGTTGATCAATCAGAAATGCGCGGTCAGCAAGCCGCAACATCGCGCCGTTTCCAAGGGAGACTACTTCCACGGGACCCGTCGTTCGCAAATAAGTTGTGCCTCGCAAATCGTGACGGACAGGCTTCATCGCGGTCAGCCACCAAATGCCGTAGATCATCGCCCCAGACGCGATTCCAATTAATCCAAAAATCATCATGAAAATCTTGCCGTCGCCGGGGGTTTTGTCGGTAACGCCGAGCACCATGCCCAGCACGACAAACAACACGCAAAAGCCGCCTGCAACGTAATACAGAAGTTTTTTCGCGCGCGCACTTTGCCGCACAATCACTGCGACAACATCCGGTGTCAACGGGAGCTCGACAGTCGAAAATTCCGCCGCAGCCGCATTGGATTGGCCCGGCACAGTCGGCGTTTCAGTCCCAGCCGGTTTCGATTGCAAAATTCCCCGGCCAGACTTGCGCAAATTCCAGCCCATCAGAATTAGAAATGCAGAAACAAAAAAGGGAACGAAGCCCAAATGTGCGCTGCCAAATTCCGCAAGCACGAACATGATCAAAAAAAGCACGCCCAGCACTACCAGCACCGTTCCCCAAATGCGCATTGCTTCGTTCCCCTTGTGCCGCGTATTTCTATTTCTGAGCTACGTAATCCTTCGGCATCAGCGTGGTGCTCAAATCGACGCCACTCAAGTCCACTCCATCCAAATCCGTTTCGCGAAGAATAGTGACGCCCATATCCGCGCCGGCAAATTTCGCGCCGCGAATATTTGCCAAACGGAAGTTCACGTTTCGCAAATTCGCCTTCTCGAAATTCACTCCAGCCATTTCGCAACGGAAAAATTCAATGCCGCTGGCCTGCGCGCCGGTCATGTCCGCGCCGGTTAAATTCGCTTCAGTTAGATCCGCGTTGCGCAGATCCGTACCGCGCATACTGGCGCGTTCCATATTTACGCGAACTAATTTCGCCTTGCGAAAATTCGCGCCATCCAGTTTCGCGCCGGCTAGCTTCGCATCCGAAAGATTCACTCCGCGAAAATCCGCGTGCGCCAGGTCAGCGCCTTCCAGATTTGCCTGCGTGCCGCCTTCGCCCGCATAAAATTTCGCGTGCGCGGCGAGAATTTCGCTCACGCGTTTCCCGTTGTGCTTTATGCTGCCCGGCGAGCGCAGCCCTTTGCCATCACCAAAAAACTTGTCCATCAAACCCATGGCCCGTCCTCTCCACAATTTGCTGATGCGCTATTCTACTGAAATCCGCCGATGCGTGCAGACTTCATCGCTGGGTTCACCACTGACGTAAGGTCAGGTCATAAACGCGGGATTCAATGCGGCCTATCCATACCTTGTACTGGGCAGATTCGTCCGTTGGATGCACTTCGTAGACTGCTTTCAACTTAATTGGCATTTCATTTTTCATTGCAAGCGATGGATGCGTCTCCCACTCGGTACCAAGCCTGATAGCAAAAACCTGATGCTCGCCCGGCCTGATTAGGAATGTACCCGGGAAGTTCACTGTAAAACCTTGGTTTCGCATCGAGACAAGAACCTTCCTGCCGTCCGCTGTCGATAACTCGAACGAAATCGTCTGATATCCCCAGCTGTTCCAAGTTTCCCATACGAGCTGATCCTGCTGGGAGACATTGGTAAGCACAACGAAGAATTCCCGAGGTGTCTTACGCGCCATTTCGATTGTGCTACTTTCGTCGCGACTCGTTGTCGGAACAACAGCAATAGAAAAGGGGGATTTCGGGGCGCTGGTTTGTGGGATGCCAGAAAGAACGAAAAGCACTGCGGTCAGCATTATGCGTCTCATAATGTCCTCACATAACCATCGTAGCTGAGTAATCCGACGGGCTATCCACCGTTATTGCAACATTGTGTCATCCGCAAGTTGAAGTCACGTCGACGCCCAAGTTGCTCTCCACTTGCGTCAGTGCGTCCCGAATATGGTAACGTAATTGTAGTTCCGGAAGCCGTTTCCGGAGGTCAAATCCACATGCGCCGAGCAGCAATCCCGTTTCACGCAGTCGCCATCATTATTATAGTTGTCGCCGCGCTGCTGGTCGTTCCGCCTTCGCCACGCGCTCAATCGCAAAGCCCCCAACTCACCGGCCAGGAAATTGTCGCGAATCTAGCCACGGGACGCGTCGTGATTTGCGTCACGAAAGACGCCATTCTCGTCGGCGCGGAAAGTGAAAAATCCGAGCCCGGCTCGCACTCTCCTCTTTTTGTTCCGCTCACCGCCGGACACGTTGCCGTTTTGCTCGGCGCCGTCGAATGGGTTGAAGTGAATTCCGGCAAGTCGCCGATTCGTCTGGATCTCGAACTCGCCAAAGCTGATCACGCCAAGCCGACGCATAAAATTGAGACGCTTGACGCAAATGAAGCCACGGATCTTGAAATTTTGGGCATCGGATTCCTCGATCGTCTGCGCGCGATCACCAGCGAACTTCATCATGAAGTGAAATTAAAAGAAGACGAGCCCATCGTTCAAATTCTCGTCGTTGGATATCAGAAGGAATACGGCCCCGAAGCGTGGGTGATCAGTTATAAATTGCAGCAGCGTTTGCTGCGTGGCGATTATTGGGACACGCTCGCGTTGCGCCCCAGCTACGTGCAACTTTATCCGCCGGAAAAGCGCGATCCGCACACCATCGTAGAAGTGAAATATCCGCCGGAAATAAAGGGTTCCAGTTTGCAGCAAATGTTGCAGGAAAATGATTCGCGCCTGATTCCGATTCGGACTGCCGATAAACAAGTCGGCCAGGCCGCACAGCTTATGCTCGACGGCACGACACAAAAAGCAAATACGGAACCGGCCGCAGTATTTTTCCGCGAAGCGTTGCAAGCCACCGCTCCGCGCGATTCCAAACTAACCATCGCAATTCTTCG
>DATBYL010000294.1:0-2731 GCA_036513735.1 Candidatus Acidiferrales bacterium | reverse complement strand
CAGCAAATAAAATTACCCCCGCGATTCGCCGGCGCGCGGCGCGCATTCGTTTGCTGCTGATGGATGTGGACGGCACGCTGACCGACGGACACGTGTGGCTTCTTTCGCAGCCGGATGGTTCCGCGCTGGAGATGAAAAGTTTTGGCGCTCAGGACGGACTCGGTCTGACGCTTGCTGCGACGGGCGGAATTCGTACCGGAGTAATTACTGGACGCGAATCGCCGGCGATGCGCCGCCGCGCGAAGGAAGCAAGAATTGAATTTGTGTATGAAGCGTGCCCAGTGAAAATCCCCGTCTTAGAAGAACTTCTGAAAAAAACAGGTCTGACCGAAGAGGAAGTAGCATACGTCGGGGACGATTTGCCGGATCTTCCCGTGATGCGCCGCGTCGGACTGGCGGTTGCCGTTGGAAATGCCGTGGACGAAGTGAAACGCGCCGCGCATTTTGTGACGAGCCGTGATGGCGGCGATGGTGCGGTGCGCGAAGTCGTGGAATTAATTTTGAAATCGCAAGGGCAGTGGGAATCGCTGATTAATAAAGCCCGCGCTTGAGCTTCGCTTTTTGCCGCGCAAAAGTTTTGTTACTATCCGCTTATGAAAATATTCTCTCGCTGCCGCGTTTTTGTAATTGCGTTCGTCGTTTTGAGTTTTGGCTTTGGATTATTTGCCGCGCCTTCGCACGGTCCTAAGAAAGGATATTTGCTAATCACCGGCGGCATCACGCAGCGCCGTGATTACGAGCGGTTTATTGCGATGGCCGGCGGCGTGAATGCTCGGATCGTCGTGATTCCTTCGGCCATCATTACCGCGCCGCTATCCGCTGCTGAGATGGAAAATTTCTGCATCAATCCGGCAACTTTTGGCGGCACGCAATGCACTGTGCTGCACACCACCGATCACGCCGTGGCGGATTCTGAATCTTTCGTTTCTCCGCTGAAGGAAGCGACCGGCGTTTGGCTGATGGGTGGAAGACAATGGCGGCTGGTCGACACATATTTGGGCACGCGAACAGTTGCGGAACTATTTAAGGTGCTGGATCGCGGCGCGGTGATTGGCGGGGCCTCGGCTGGCGCAAGCATTCAGGCGTCGTTTTTGGTTCGCGGACAATCTTCGCCAGACGATAATCATGTGATGATGTCGCCGGGACACGAGATCGGTTTTGGATTTCTGACCAATAGCGCGATTGACCAACACGTTGACGCGCGTGAACGCGAAAATGATTTGGCCGTGGTGATCAAAGCGCATCCGGAACTTCTCGGCATCGGAATCGATCAGAGCACATCCGTCACCGTGCATGGCGATACCGTTACGGTGAACGGTCCCGGCCGCGTGGCGATTTGGGATGGCAAAGAGCACGATGGAAAGGGTTACTATCAGCTCCACACTGGCGATACGTTTGATACTGTGACGCGCGTTGCTACGATTGCGGCGCCTGCGCAGTAATTCAAAGTACATAACAAATTTCTAGCGGCGATTGACGCGATTTGAAACCGTCGATTGCACGTGGGCGTCTACAAGCATGGGCTTCGGACATGAAAATATCTGGCGAGTTATTGGGAACCCGTAAGAAACGATTCCTGACTGCGGCAAGATTCATGGCCATCACCGCGGTCGCACTGCTTATCCTACCGAGCGCGGAACAGAGCCGCGCTGAATCGCAAACCCAAAACACAACAGCGGCTGCGTCCACATACGAGTACGAGGCCGTTACAATCAAACCAAGCAAAGGGCCCGGACCCGCGTCCAAAATCGGAATGTGGCCCGCGCCCGACGGATTCAATGCATGGTTTGTCACACCTCAGCAGATGGTTTCAACCGCATACGGAGTGGAACGAACTCGAGTTTTGGGAGGTCCGGACTGGTTTCCTTCGGAGCGATTCGATATTGAAGCGAAGATGGATGCATCCGTTGCCGATGCTCTGCAGAAGCTTAGCTCGGACGAGAGCACGCTTGCACGGCGACAAATGCTTCAGACAGTTTTGGCAGATCGTTTCAAGCTGGCGGTTCATCGCGAGACGAAAGAACTTCCCGTTTATACGCTTGTCATCGCGAAGAACGGCCCGAAACTTCAGACGGCAAAACCGGGCGACACTTACGCCAACGCGCCTAAATTCCCGGATGGCACAAGTGCTGGAGCGGGCGTAATTCGTCCGGGACCAGAGGGGGGAATAATCGCTCAAGCGATTCCTATCACGAGCCTACTGCGGTATTTGGTGCAGGAGCTGGGCCATCCCGTTGTGGATAAAACAGGGCTTAGCAGCACGTATGATTTCACACTGCAATTCACGCCGGATGACCGGCTACAGGCGCCGCCCGGCTCCGCGCCAAACCAAAGGCCTCAAGCCTCGCCTTCGGATTTCGGTGGCCCGTCTTTATTCAACGCCCTTCAAGAACAGCTCGGATTGAGATTGGAAGCGGGAAAGGGGCCAGTTGAGATTATTGTGGTCGATCATGTTGAGAGGCCTTCGGGAAATTAGTACGGAGAAACTTGGCGGTGCTTTCCGAACTCGTAGAAAGCGATTGCTGATGGCGGCGGGATTGATTGCAATCGCCGTGTCGGGGCTGGTCGTCCTGGCGAGCGCGCAACAGAGCCGCGCTCAAACGCAAAATCAAAACACAACGGCGGCTGGGTCGAATTTCGAGTACGAAGCGGTCACAATCAAGCCAAGTAAAGGGCCGGGACCGGACGCCAAAATAGGAATGTGGCCCGCGCCAGACGGATTCACCGCGTG